>JAGLKL010000170.1 GCA_023141075.1 Alphaproteobacteria bacterium | reverse complement strand
TACTTGATTCTCAAAAAAAATTCATTGGCGCAATTCTGTACTATTCTTAAGTGAAACTACTATATTCTCCAATAATAAATTCTGATCCTATGCTTTCACTTCCGCACCATGAAGCGGAGCGGCGTCTGGGTCAAGAGGCCAGCGCGGTCGGGCGGCAAAATTCATAGGATCGCCGGGGTAATTTTCGCCGTTGGCCAATAATTTCTCCAATCCTGCCCATGCAATCATTGCACCATTGTCCCCGGAGAGAGAAAGAGGGGGGGCGTAGAAGGTCATGTCGTTCTCTAAGGCTAGGTTTTGCAGTTGTTGTGCTATAGTCCGGTTTGCCGAGACCCCGCCGCAAACAACAAGGCCGGGAGGTGATTCGAATGGGCCATAGGTCTCTTTAAATTGGTTAATTGCTCTGGCTGATTTATTGGCTAATATTTCGGCTATTTTTATCTCTAAGGCGCAGGAAAGCTGGGCTACATCGCTTCTCTCTAGTTCGCCTTCTGGGAGTCTGTCAATATGGAGCCGCACAGATGTTTTAAGACCGGAGAAGGAAAAGTCGCAGGTTTTTTTATTTTTCATCGGGGATGGTAACTGAAAACGTGCGATTGCCGCCTCCTGATCCGTGCATTCTTTAGCGATTTTTTCGATATTCGGGCCGCCCGGATAGGGCAAGCCCATAAGCTTGGCACTTTTATCAAAGCATTCACCGGCTGCATCATCCAGCGTAGTGCCGATGCGGTGATATTGCCCAAGGCTTTGCGCGATGAGTAATTGTGTATGGCCTCCCGATACCAGCAATACGAGATAAGGAAATTTGATCTTGTCGGTGAGTCGTGCGGTGAGAGCGTGCCCCTCCAGATGGTTTATTGCCAGAAACGGGATGTTATGGACGCTGGCTATGGCTTTGGCACTCATCATGCCGATCATGACTCCGCCGATTAGGCCGGGGCCGCATGTGGCCGCTACGCCGTCTAATTGCTCGAAGGTAATGCCTGCGTCTTTTAGTGCGGCGGCGATGATTTTGTCGATATGTTCCAAGTGCTCACGTGCGGCGATTTCAGGGACAACACCGCCATAGACCTGATGGGTTTTGAGTTGGCTCAACACGATGTTGGAAAGAATCTTTCCATCATCGTTCACAATCGCGGCAGCGGTTTCGTCACAACTGGTTTCAATACCCAGAACATTCATGAATGCGTTGCTTTCCTTATTTCTATTGTAAAATTAGAGTTGAATGTAATGGCTGTCAAACTTGAAAAACCATTATCGGCATGATGTGGCCTTTTTGGCGATTCGGCAGGCGCAGAGCATTGCGGATTAAATAGCCAATATCGGCCAAGATATAAAAGTAAAGGCCATGGAAATCAAGGCTTACCGGGACTGGAAGCCTTGTGATGGGGAGAGAAGATTAGACGTTAGATAAAGGGAGAAGTGTTTTTTGCCAAGGGGCTTGAGGATGTGGCCATATTTGCGTATTGTTACTATACGCGGCAATGTAGGTAGCCGTTTTGAGAGGCTGAAGACCGGGGTTTTGAAATTATACTTGATTCTCAACCTGTGCCCATTGGGTAAAAAATTCATTGGCGCAATTCTGTACTATTCTTAAGTGAAACTACTACAGTGCGCATTTTGGGGCTGGAAGAGGCGCTAGCAATCGGGCATAGTGTAGCGGTGCAACTGGAAGGTTGCGCTTGCGGCTTTGATTCTTGGGTAAGGATTTACGGTCGTTGCTTTGGGTTCTTAGGGTTTAGACCCTAATTAGATCAGGTTAGATCAGGTTGGGTTAAGTATAGGTTAGGTTAATAGGTTAGGCGGGATTAGTTTAATGAGTAAGAAAATAGTCATCACAAGGGCAAATCATCAGGCGCAGGCTTTTGCGGCGGCAATCGTTAACCAGATGAGCGGGGTCAGTATGAATGACTTTGTCTTTGAACCGATGAGCGAAATCGTTCACTTTCCGTTTGATCCCTCCAGATTCGAAGAGTATGACGGCATCATTATGACTAGCATGAATGCGGCTGTATCTCTTGGTCTCAATGCACCGGCGCGTGATTTACTGGCCGATAAGCCGTTTTATTGCGTCGGAGAGCACACGAAGCAGAAAATCTTGAGCGTAGGTGCGCAGAATGTTGCTATATGTCAGTCTACGGCGGATCAGCTTGCCAAGGAAATGCTTAAAGGAAATAATCCGGGATTAGACGAGGGGAAAAAACTTCTTTATTTGCGCGGGAGAAACATTGCTTTCGATATGAAAGAGGCGCTCTTGGAGCGTAAAGGTTGGGAATCGTCTGAGGGATGTGTCGATGAGGTTATGTGTTACGAAGCCAGAGACATTGAGCGTTTTTCTCCGAATGCTACGGAAATGTTTTTACCGGGAGAAATCGGGCTGGTGACGTTTTTCTCAAAACGTACAGCGGAAGTTTTTGCTCACTTGTGGAATGAAGAAGCGGACAAAAAAAGCGACTGTAAAGATAGCATCAAAGGTGTCAAGGCGCTGTGTATTAGCCATGATGTTGCCGAGGTTGTGCATGAAATTTTTGGCAAGAGTGTGTGCGTGGTCGCTAAAACTCCCAGTGTGGTTAGTATGATCGACAGGTTGGAAGAAGTATTGATATAGTCGTTTTCATTTATTCCCTTTTTGTCTTTTGAAGTGATTCGGCCTTAAAGGCCGTTTTTTATTGCCCAAGCTATTTAATTGTTCGCGTGTACGTGTTAAAACCTTAGTTCTTTAATATTGTTTAATATAGTTTTGCTGTTTACGCACTGGTCTATGACGCAGTGTATGTGCTATGACACATGATTACACTACCTACAAGAGAAGGACTTTATTTACAATGAGCAAGTCGGTGAAACTGCCGCTGGAAAACGCGGCTCAGATTATCGAGAAATTTGGCGGCATTCGTCCTATGGCATCCAAAACAGGTGTTGCTGTTACCACTATTCAAGGGTGGAAAAAGCGTGGTGTTATACCTGCGACGCGCAAAAATGCGGTTTTGGAAGTTGCCCAAGAGCATGAAATCGATCTTTCAGGTTTGGTTGAAGGTGCGCCACCGCTTGATGTATCAGAAGCAGAAGCAGA
>JAGLKL010000017.1 GCA_023141075.1 Alphaproteobacteria bacterium | reverse complement strand
CACGCACAGAGTATTATTGAAATTGGTGAGATTAAGGTCAATCTAGATTCGCGAACAATCGAGGCTAAAGGCGAGCCTCTGCACCTGACAGGTAAGGAATATGGCATATTGGAATTATTATCTTTGCGCAAAGGTTCCACCCTGACAAAAGAAATGTTTCTGAATCATCTTTATGGTGGAATGGACGAACCCGAGGCCAAAATTATTGACGTTTTTATCTGCAAGCTGCGCAAGAAACTTGCTGATGCAACTGATGGATCGAATTATATCGAGACAGTATGGGGGCGCGGATATGTAATCCGTGATCCGCAGGACAAGCCCGGTAAAGACAGTAGCCAAAAGGCCGCCAGCGCTTAATGCCTATGAATATGGATATCAAAAACAATATCGCGAATATTCTAACTATCGCGCGTATGATTATGTTGCCTGTTATAGTGTTTTTATTTTATCTGGAAAGCGCGTGGGGTGCGGCAGCAATCTGGATGTGCTTCGGTCTGTACGTTATAGCAGCCATAACGGATTATCTGGATGGTTATCTTGCACGAAAATTGGAACAAACCAGTGATTTTGGAACATTCCTCGATCCTGTATCTGACAAGATTATGATCGGGGTTATTCTTGTTATGCTGATTGCCACAGACCGTATCGGGGCGTTTGGTGTGGTGCTGACTCTTTTGATTTTTACGCGTGAGTTCCTGATCTCAGGCTTACGCGAATATCTCAGCCCCAAAAATATCAAGGTTCCCGTGATGAAACTAGCCAAATGGAAAACCACGATACAAATGATTGCCTGCGGTGTTTTGATTCTATGCGGGATTGTTCCTTTTGCCTATGAAGGGGGAATGATTCTGCTGTTTATTGCAACGATTCTGACTTTATGGACCGGCTCGAACTATTTGCGCGTAGGTTTTGCCAATATGTAAAAATCCGCAGGGAAAACCTTTTATACACCATGAAATAATAATGGAGAAAATACGTATGTATTTTCTTCGTGACAATAGCGCGGAAATTGCTAGAATAATGCGCCGCTTTCACGTTTATACACAAAGTTGTACACAGCTAAATACATGGATATTAGATATATGGCCGTCGCTCTCTCATTTATACAAAAAAATTCTCTTTTCTTTCTTTTTCTTTTTCTGGGTTTATTGAGTACACCCCTTCTCGCGGATAACATGCCTGAGATCAAGCTTGAGCTGGGTGCCGGATATAACGATACGCCCCTTCATGCCATCGCCTTGCACGGAGAACCAAAATACCCGACTGATTTTAAACATGTGAATTTTGTTAACCCGGAGGCTCCTAAAGGCGGCACATTGAAAATGCACACGACCGGGTCATTTGATTCGCTTAATCCTTTCATTGTTAAGGGCGTTCCGGCTGCGGGACTGAACTTCCTTCGTAGCGGCCTGTTTTACGAAAGCCTGATGCAAAACGCTTGGGACGAGCCTTTTTCTCTTTATGGTGTGATTGCCGAAAGCATTATTGTGCCCGAAGATAAATCATGGGTGAAATTCAAGCTTCGCGAAGAAGCACGCTGGCATGATGGCCAACCGATCACGGCTCATGATGTGGTGTGGACGTTCAAAGCTCTGATAAAAAAAGGCCAACCCTTTTTCAAGGCGTACTGGAATGATGTTGAGAGCGTCGAAGCGATGGATGATAAGACGGTCTTGTTCAGATTTGCTGTGCGCGGCAATGCCGAACTGCCTCTGATTATTGCTGAAATGCCTGTTTTGCCAAAACATTACTGGAGCGATGAAGCACATAATTTCGAGGAAACCTCGCTGGAAATCCCGGTGGGCAGTGGGCCGTATAAAATCAGCAAGGTCGTACCCGGACGTTCGATTGAATATGTGCGCAATCCCACTTGGTGGGGCAAAGATCTGCCCTTCTTTAAGGGGATGAATAATTTCGATCGTATTGTCTTTGATTATTACCGCGATGAAAATGTCGCACAAGAAGCCTTTCTGGCTCATAATTATGATGTAAAGATAGAGAATGTCGCCAAGACTTGGTATGAGGGTTACAAGATCGCCGCCGATAAATCCAAACACCTGATAAAAGAAGACATCCAGAATTCCCGCCCCGCTGGTATGCAGGGCTTTGTCTATAATATTCGCCGCCCTGTTTTTCAGGATCGGGACGTACGCGCAGCTCTCAGTTTTGCGCTAGATTTTGAGTGGTCGAACAAGCAATTTGCCTATGGCGATTATGTGCGTACAAATAGCTTTTTTGATAACTCAGCGCTCTCTTCATGCTGCAAATTGCCCAGTGAGGGAGAGCTTGCGATCTTGGAGCCTTTCCGTGGCAAAATTCCTGAAGAAGTGTTTACGCAGGTTTATAAAGCACCGGTTACTGATGGCACAGGCAATAATCGTAAGAGCCTGAGCGCCGGAATAAAATTGCTGGAAAAAGCCGGTTATAAGCAGCTTAATGATGAAAGCATACGCTATAAGACTTTGAAAGATGGTAGCGTAGAATTGCTGAAGTTTGAAATATTGCATTACTCTTCAACTTTTGAGAAATGGGTGCTGCCTTTTATCAAAAATCTGGAACGTATGGGCGTAAAAGCGAATTTCCGCGTTGTCGATACTGCGCAATTTCAGCAAAGAGCCAATACTTTTGATTTTGATGTGCTGATCGGTGGATTTGGACAATCGGATTCTCCGGGTAATGAACAACGCGAATTCTGGGGCTCCGATAAAGCTGATATTCAGGGCTCTCGTAATCTGATTGGTGTTAAAGACCCTGTTATTGATGAACTGGTTACAGGGATCATTCATGCAAATTCTCGCGAAGACCTTGTGGTAAAAACCCGCGCACTGGACAGGGTTTTGTTATGGAATCATTATGTTATCCCGATGTGGCATTATCCTAAATGGCGTATTTCGTATTGGGATTCAATCATGCGCCCGGAAAAACTGTCGGGAATCTCTCCGCTTATCACGCAGACATGGTGGTCTGCAGAAGCTGAGAAACAAAACACGAAACCGGCTAAATAAAGGATAACGGTTCATGACAAAACGTTTTGCGATTGCTATTCCCGCCCGCTACAACTCAACGCGCTTTCCCGGAAAACCGCTTGCCAAGATCGCAGGCAAGACAATGGTTCAGCGTGTTTTAGAGATCGCCCAAAAAGCTGCCGAGCCATATGGCAATCAAATCGATATTTTTGTCACCACGGAAGATAAACGCGTTTCCGATCATGTCAAGCAAGAGCTGGGTGCAAATTGTATCAGCACGCCGCCGAGCTGCAAGACCGGTTCCGACCGTGTTTTATCAGCTTTGCGCCAGCTTTCCGAATGGCCGGATTTTATCATTAACTTGCAAGGCGACGCGCCTTTTACCCCACCTACTGTTGTGCAGGACATTATTGAAGGTTTTAACCTTGCCCCTAAGGCTGAGGTCATTACGCCCGTATACCGCTTAAGCTGGCAAGAGTTGGATTCTTTGCGTAATGCAAAGACCCTCACCCCTTTTAGCGGTACGATAGCTGTCGTGAATGAGCGTGGACGTGCTTTGTGGTTTTCGAAAAACATTATTCCGGCCTTGCGTGATGAAACGAAGCTGCGCGAAATCTCTCCTTATTCCCCGGTTCTTCAACATGTAGGGCTTTACGGCTTCCGTACCGATGTACTTGAGCGTTTTTGCGGCCTTCCTGAAGGTGTGTATGAAAAACTGGAGGGGCTGGAGCAATTGCGCATGATTGAAAATGATATCCGCATTAATGCCGTGGAAATACAAATCGAGCACGGCGCTATTCAATCCGGCGTTGACAGCCCCGAAGATGTAAGACGTGCGGAGAAATATTTCGCTAAATATGGTGAGTTCACTTAAATGACGACCCTGATTATTGCCCGCCACGGCAACACGTTTAACCCCGGAGACACGCCTACCCGCGTTGGTAAGCACACAGATATGCCTTTGGTGGAAAAAGGGGAAGCGCAAGGACGAGCGCTTGGACGTTATTTAAAAGAGCATGATTATCTGCCCAATGTTGTTTACAGCTCAACTTTGCAGCGGACTCGCAAGATGGCTGAGTTGGCCTTGAACGAAGTCGGAATTTCCCTGCCTATCTATGCTTTGGATATTTTTGACGAGATTGATTACGGACCCGATGAAAACAAACCCGAAAAAGAGGTGATTGAACGAATCGGTGAAGAAGCGCTTACTCTGTGGAATGAAAAAGCCGTTGTTCCTGATGGCTGGAATGCCGATCCACAGGAAATTACCCGTAACTGGCAACGTTTTGCCCACCAGATCATTAAGCCCCGTGACACGGTAACGAATCAGGTGATGGATATCTCCGAAACAGTATTAGTTGTAACCTCTAACGGCATTGCACGATTTGCTCCGCATATAACGGAAGATTTTGATGGTTTTTCTCAGAAATTTTCGATCAAGCTAAAAACCGGAGCGCTAGGCATTTTGCGCTTTTCCAATGATAAATGGACGGTCGTGGACTGGAATATAGTTCCGGTATTGGATTAATCGATCAAAAAGCTTGTTTTTACCTCCCAAAAGCGGTACTATTTGTCCGAAGGTAGGAAAGATTCTTGCCTCATATAAGAATATTTGAGCTGGAGAAACGCAGATGTTACCAGATGAGATTTACGCAGGCAGTGCCTCTTCCTCATCGCAGAATTTCAAATACGCACACCCGCTCAATCACATGCCGGTGGATGATGGGTCTATGCGTGCGCATCTTGCCTATGACCTGATGACCTTTATGGGACGGGATGATTGCAGTTATTATATCAACCCGGAAATATCAGAGAGCTATGAACCGGGAAGCAGTGATGATGAAATCGATATCATGATTGTTGACGGGTTTTACAAAGAAGCCGAGCTCCTTGTCCGGCATCGATTAAGAGAAAATCCGCACAATGAAAAAGCCCTCTTCCAGAAAGCGTTTATTGACCAACTCAAGGATGAGTACAGGCGCATCATAGAGCGCGAGGACATAATTCTTGCCACTGATCCGAAGAATGTGAATGCTTTGATTAATAAAGGATTTGCGCTGGCCAACCTAAATCATGAGGAAGAAGCGTTGCAGATCCTTGATAAGGCGCTTTATCATGATCCGGAAAATGTTACGGCCTTAAGCAACAAAGCTTATATCGCTAAAATGCTCTGGCGAGATAAAGATCACGATATCTTCCTTAAGCAAGCCTATAACGCTTCGGCCAAGCACCGCCGGGCGCAGCTTGAGAAAGATGAAGCCAGATTGCTACGTGATATGGATTCAGCTCTGGTGCGCATTGAGACTCCACACGCCTTCATGGAATTTAACCATCGCAGCGGGTACAACGATTCTAAAATGGTTCATTAATATCTGAACAATCTTCAGATTGAGAATTTGAGCATAGACTTAGTGCCTGCGCGTTATTATGATCGTATCCATGCTCTTTTACATTCTCAAACGCTTGCTTTTGATGATCCCGACGTTGTTTGGCATTTTGCTGCTCAGCTTTGTGATTGTCCAGTTTGTTCCCGGCGGACCCGTTGAAAAAATGATTGCCGAGTTGCAAGGCCACAACACTTCGGCCACAGCGCGATTTACCGGCGGAGGCGCAGGAGATACAGGGGCAACGGCAGGCGCTTCAAGCGCTATGTCCAGAAACTCCACCTATAAGGGTGCACAAGGCCTTGATCCTGAGTTTATCGCAGAACTGGAAGAGTTGTACGGGTTTGACAAACCTGCACCTGTGCGTTTTTGGATTATGCTTAAAAACTATCTAACTTTTGATCTTGGGGAGAGTTACTACCGCGATGTCAGCGTGCTTTCATTAATCGTTGAAAAAATGCCCGTCTCGATTTCATTGGGGTTATGGTCGACGCTGATTATTTACCTGATATCCATTCCACTTGGTATCAAAAAGGCCGTGAAAGATGGTTCGCCTTTTGATGTATGGACAAGCGCTGCGATATTTATCGGTTATGCCGTCCCCTCTTTCATGTTTGCCATTATGCTTATTGTTTTTTTTGCAGGCGGACGATATTGGAATTTCTTTCCCTTGCAAGGGCTAACTTCCGACGGGTGGGAAGATTTTAGTCTTTTGGGTCAAATTGCAGATTATGCTTGGCATATGGTTTTGCCTACTGCTGCAATGGTTATCAGCGGATTTGCCTCTTTGACGATGCTGAGCAAGAATTGCTTTTTAGATGAGATAAACAAGCAATATGTTCTAACCGCCCGCGCAAAAGGACTATCGGAACGACAAGTGCTCTACGGTCATATCTTCCGTAATGCCATGTTGATCGTGATTGCCGGTTTCCCTGCCGTATTTGTGGCAATCTTCTTTACCGGCTCGCTATTGATAGAGGTGATCTTCTCTCTCGATGGACTGGGATTTCTGAGCTATAATAGCATCATAAACAGGGATTACCCTGTGGTTTTAGGTACACTGTATATTTTCTCGCTTATGAGCATGGTGATGCACTTGGTGCGTGATCTGGTTTATGTGTGGATCGACCCGCGAATCGACTTTGAAAGCAGAAGTGTGTAACCCATGATTCAACTTTCTCCCATAACGCAACGCAGACTTTATCAGTTTAAAAACAATAAACGTGGCTACTGGAGTTTTTGGATTTTTCTGATACTTCTATTCGTAGCTCTAAACGCCAAGTTTATTGCTAATGACAACCCGATAATGCTCAGCTATAAGGGCGAATTGTATTTTCCGGTTTTTGTCGATTACCCGGAAACGGTTTTTGGGGGAGATTTTGAAACCAACGCCGAATACCGCGATAAATTTGTGCAAGAATTGATTGTTGGAAAAAACGGCGATGAAGGCTGGATACTCTGGCCTCCTATTCCTTTTTCCTATGACACGATTTACTATGGGATATCAGATCCTCCTCCTACCCCGCCAGACTACGTAAACTGGCTGGGGACAGATGGACAGGGGCGCGATGTGGTGGCGCGGGTGATTTACGGCTTTCGCATATCGGTGATTTTTGGCCTGATCCTGACCCTGATAAGCACAATAATCGGCATTACCATTGGTGCAATACAAGGCTATTATGGCGGCAGACTGGATTTGTTTATGCAACGTGCAATCGAGGCATGGGCCAGCCTGCCTTACCTGTATATCCTGATAATCTTTTCTTCCATGTTCACCCCGGGGTTTTGGAGCTTGCTGATTATTTTGCTTTTATTTTCTTGGCTTAAACTAGTTGATGTGGTGCGTGCGGAATTCCTTCGGGCACGGAATTTTGATTATGTGCGTGCAGCCAAAGCTCTTGGTATTTCCGATACAACGATCATAGTACGCCACGTTCTGCCCAATGCGATGGTAGCGGCATTGACTTATATGCCTTTTGTTCTGACTGCTTCAATTACTTCGCTTACCGCACTGGATTTTCTGGGGCTAGGCATGCCACCGGGAAGCCCCTCTTTAGGAGAATTGCTCGCTCAAGGGAAAAACCACCTTATAGAAGCGCCTTGGCTGGGGATTACCGCTTTTTTAACACTGACAACAATGCTAAGCTTGCTGACTTTTATCGGTGAGGCTGTGCGCGATGCATTTGATCCGCGCAAGGGCATTGGATGAATAAAAACTTGCACAATGTTTGCCATTGTGTTTTTAATGCCACTATGATTAGGACACGACGCGACAGAAACCGACGATAGCAACAGCAGGGAACCTTCCCGTCGCTGAAATTGTGTTTGTGTAGCTAAGTCTTCTTAATACAGAAAGAATTCCCTATACAAAGAATGTTTTCAGGCTGAAGTGATATTCCCTTACAAGGTAATTATCCTACTGCGTTTTTTGGTGCATATAATAATGATCTGACCAAATGGAATGAAGTAAAAAGATGACAGGAATACTCATAGATAAAATCGGCTCAGTTACAAAGAATCTGGAGCTTGCCCACAAACAGGAAATTATGGATGATCCTGCGGTGAGACTACCTTGTGATATGGGCACGGTGCTGGCAGCCAAGATTCTGGAAGATAAAACTATTTATAATGAGTTAGAGCTGCCTTCGGGGCGTTTTTCCAAACTTAAGAAAAGCGATGTTGTTGCTGTGGTGCTTGGAGAGCGGCTGGCACTTAAGGGGTTTGTTGGCGTTTTGCCAAAATCTCTTTATCCTGGAGATATGATTCATTTGCTCAATATGGGCGGCGTGGCCGGTGAGTGTACAAGTGCAAACGTCAAAGCGGTCGGACAACCTTTGCGTATTCGCATTCTGGGCGGCATTGTCCGTGATGGCCAGATAGCCAATATCAACCAAAAAACACTTTTTGCAGCGAAATCCTCCATGCAAAGTACCGTGCCTCTGATTATTGTTACCGGGACATCGATGGATAGCGGGAAGACAACAGTGGCAGTCGAAATTACAAAAACTTTGTCGCGTATGGGTATGAAACTGGCCGGAGCAAAGCTCACCGGTGTTGGTGCTTTGCGTGATTTGTACAAAATGCATGATTACGGCGTTTATAAATCCGTGTCCTTTGTGGATGCAGGTATCCCCTCTACAGCCAATTTGAATGCACAGATGATTACTGAGATGACAAAAGGCGCACTGGATTATCTGAGCCAAAAAGACCCGGCGCATGGAAATAGAGAACCTGATGCAATTATTGTCGAGTTTGGCGATGGACTGATGGGAAAATACGGGGTGGAAGACGTGCTAAAAATCCCGGAAATTAAAAATAATGTGCGGCTGCATATTGGCTGCGCGAACGATCCTGTAGGAGCCGCCGGGCTTGTGCGCTCTTGCGCTTCTATCGGTGTTCCTCTGGATATCGTCAGCGGCCCTGTTACAGATAATGACGTAGGTAAAAATATTATCCACGATGAACTGGGTGTTATGTCTTATAATGCCTTTAACCCAACAACGGAATGGATGGATTTGATAATATCAAGATGGTTACACGCATATCAATTATCGGCATAACCGGCTATACAGGGCTGGAATTGCTCCGCTTGCTCAATGCGCATAAATATGCGCAAATTGTTCATGTTACATCGCGTCAACATGACAGCGTACCTATTGGCGTGGTTTACCCCCATTTGGCACATATGGATCTGATGGTATCCAATCCTGATCTGGAGATAATCGCAAATGACAGTGATGTTGTTTTCCTCTGCCTGCCTCATAAAACAGCGCAAGATACTGTCGCAGCTTTGTATAAAAAAACCAAAGTCATCGACTTGTCCGCGGATTTTCGTCTGGATGATGTTTCAACGTATGAAAAATATTACAAAACACCTCATAATTATCCTGCATTACTGGATGAGGCAGTATATGGCGCCCCGGAAATTGTTGCACATGAAGATATTGCGGATGCCGACATTGTTGCCAATCCGGGATGTTTCGCCCTGCTTTCTCAGTTCCTGCTTTATCCGTTTGCAGGCATTATTGAACACGCAGATATTATCGCGGTTACCGGTTCCAGCGGTGCAGGACGTTCAGCCAACCAAGGCACTCACCATCCTGTGCGCTCTCACAACTTTAAGAGCTATAATATAAATAAGCACCGCCATATCCCGGAAATCTGCCGAACGGCAAAAATTTCGGAAGAGCAGCTTAATTTTGTGCCCGGTTCAGGGCCTTTCTCGCGCGGAATTTTTGCCACCGGCTTTGTGCGCACGAGCGAAGAATATAATATCGAAGATATGACCAAGCTTTATGCACCCCACTCTTTCTTGCGCGTAACAGAAAATGTCGAGCTGGCCAATATCACAGGCTCGAATTTTTGCGATCTAAGTATTCAGAAAGTTGCCCCGCGCAATTATATTGTGCAAGGCGCACTGGACAATCTGGTGAAAGGTGCTTCGGGCTGCGCCATTCAGAACATGAACATTATGTGCGGCTATGATGAAGGCGAGGGGTTGCTGACATTGAGCCCCGTCTATCCATAAGGACTATGATATATGAGTGAAACAAGAAAAGAAGCAAATAAAAAACTCCCTGACTTTTTCATTAATGCTTTTTATGAAAGCAAGTTCCGTAATGCACTTTTTGTTGTAAAGGCCAGCGGTTCAGTGATTGAGGATGAGACAGCACGAAGCAATCTGATTGCCAATATCCGCGAGTTGACCTTGATTGGCACAAAAGTAGTGTTGATTTACGGCGGCGGACGCATAATTGACGAAGCCTGCAAAGCACGCAAAATTGAGATTAAAAAACACAATGGCCGACGTATTACAGATGATAATGTTATTCAAGTGATTCGTGAGGTCATTGGCGGCGATTTGTCATTGAGCGTCTGTGAAGCCATGCAGCAAAATGGTCTGGATGGTGCTAGTTTTAATGTTGTTCCGGCAAACTGGATGGATATAGTGATACGTCCGAAAGAACCTATTGATTTTGGTTTTGTTGGAGATATTCTCGATGTTCATTCGCGTCCAATCCAGCATCTGCTAAAAAATAGAGACTTTATTGCCTCTGCTTGTTTAGCCATCAGCAAAGACGGAATTTTGTGTAATATCAATGCCGATACGATTGCAACTGAGTTAGCCTCCAGTCTTAAAGCTGACAAGCTGATTTTTATGAGCGATGTCGATGGAGTAAAGATTGACGGTCAGATCGTTAAGATGCTCACTAACAAGGATATTCCCCGTTTGATTGATGAAGGCATTTCAACGGATGGCATGCGTGTAAAAATGGAAAATTGTATGGGGGCATTAAATGGTGGTGTAAAGCGCATTCATCTAATTAACGGATTGAAAAAAAATGCCTTGCACAAAGAAATTTTTGAATCCGTTGGACCGGGTACAATGATCATGCAAGAAAGCGAGCGTGAGAATTATATGAATGAAGTTGAAATACAAAAAACCATAGGAGGAAAATAGTTATGGGTTTGTCTGTGCAAAATATTATTGATGAATCAAATGAACTGCTGGTTAAGACCTATGGGTTGCAACCGGTCATCATGGATCATGCCAAGGGCATGTATTGCTATGACTCGGAAGGAAAAGAATATCTCGACTTTGCCGCCGGTATTGCGGTGGCCTCTTTGGGGCATGCTCACCCCAAGGTGTTGGAAACTCTGAACAAACAGGCCGCACACTTGATGACCTGCCAAGCTTCTTATGTCACAGAAACAAAGTATAAAGCAGCCAAAAGTCTGGTTGAAGCAAGTTGTTTTGACCAAGTGTTTTTTTGTAATAGCGGCTCGGAAAGCACTGAGGCAGCGCTTAAATGTGCGCGTAAATGGGCGTATGATAATAAAGGCAAAGACTGCAACCATATTATAGCTTTTCGCGACTCTTTCCACGGGCGAACATACGGCGCAGCCAGCGTGACGGAAAAGCGCCTGAGTCAGCCTTTTTTTGATCCTTATATCCCGAATGTGGACTTTGCCGAATATAATAATATCGAGAGCGTCAAAGCTTTGATTAATGATAAAACGGCAGCCGTTATTATCGAGCCGATTCAAGGCGAGAGCGGCGTGATTCCGTCTGATCCGGCGTTTATGAAAGAGTTACGCGCTTTATGTGATGCACATCATGTGTGTCTGATTTTTGATGAAGTGCAAACAGGGCTGGGACGTATCGGTTCGCTCTTTGCCTATCAATCCTATGGGGTTGAGCCTGATCTTGTAGCTTGGGCCAAAGGCATTGGCGCAGGCTACCCGGTTGGTGTTATGGGAGCCAAGAAAGAATTTGGCGATGCTTTGCAGCCGGGCATGCACGGGACAACCTTTGGTGGGAATCCCCTTGCCAGCGCAATGGTTCTCTGCACCTTTGAGGAAATCAGCAAAGACAGCTTTTTAGAGAATATTCGCCATGTCTCCAGCATATTGTTTGACGGGCTTGAGCGTATCGCAAAAGATACGGGCGCGATTACCGATCTGCGCGGACGGGGTCTGATGATCGGGATTGATACGGTTTTTGATACCAAAAAGCTGTTCCGCGCCTTGCAGAAAAACGGCTTTATGGGCACGCTTGCCGGAAAAGCAACGCTGCGTCTTGTCCCTCCTTTGATCCTTCAGGAAGATGACGCACGCAAGGGGCTGGAAATTATTGAGAAAACACTGAGAGAAATGGAATAAAAATGGTTAAGCATTTTATGGACTTGCCAGAAATTGAGCCGGAAGCATTGAAAAAAATTCTTAAATCGGCGCATAATCTGAAAAAGCAGAAATTTAACCCACCGCAATTATTGAAGGGACTGTCACTGGCTATGGTCTTTGATAAACTGTCCACGCGGACACGCATTTCTTTTGAAATTGCAATGAAACAGCTTGGCGGACATACCGTAGTGATGAGCAAGGGAGATATGCAGCTTGGCGGCGCGGAGAGTATCGAAAGCACGGCTAAAACACTTTCACGTTATGTTGATGCTATCATGGTGCGCATGAGCGATCATGATAAATTGCAGGAACTGGCCGATTATTCTTCCGTCCCGGTGATTAACGCTATGACCGATCGTTCTCATCCCTGCCAGATCATGGCCGATATGATGACTATCGAAGAACATAGAGGCACTTTACAAGGTAAAAAAATCGCGTGGTTTGGCGATTACAACAATGTCAGCCAATCTTATATTGACGCATCGAAAGCATTTGATTTTGA
>JAGLKL010000169.1 GCA_023141075.1 Alphaproteobacteria bacterium | reverse complement strand
CCCCCTGTCATGCCTTTTTTGATATCTTTCTGTACAACTCCAATTGTAAAATTTTGTTTTTCCTGCTGTGCCACTTGTTGAGAATGCCATGTTGCATTTTGGGCACATGACGAAACCAATAGGCAGGATAGAAAAAGCAATGCGCTTTTATCTACACTCATAATAAACACCTTCTGTTACGATATGACCTTGTATAACATGACAATTTTTAATTGTGTAGATACAATCTCAAAAATATTTCAATATAAATTGCAAAGTCCGACAATAAACACTATGCATTTCTTATGACTCAACCTGATTTAAAAATTACCACCCTGCCCAATGGTCTTCGTGTAATCACCGATATAGTGCCTTCAGTAGAAAGCGTCGCTGTTGGAGTATGGGTTGGCGTTGGTACGCGCAACGAAGACCTTAGTGTTAACGGCGTTGCGCATATGGTGGAGCATATGCTTTTCAAGGGTACGACCTCGCGTAATGCCCGCGAGATTGTCGAGGCTATTGAGAATGTCGGTGGTCATATGAATGCCTATACGGGACGCGAAGTGACCAGCTATCACATTCATCTTTTAAAAGAAGACCTGCCTTTGGCTGTGGATGTGCTGGCCGATATGGTGCAACATTCCACTATGCTTGAAGAAGAGATTGAGCAGGAACGCGGTGTGATCTTGCAAGAGATCGGTATGTGTAATGATACGCCCGATGACATTATCTTCGATCATTATTTCGAGACAGCCTATCACCAGCAATCCTTAGGAGCACCTATTTTAGGCACTACCGATATTATAGCCGGAATGCAACGCGATGTGCTGATAGATTACGTGAAGAGCCTTTACTCCCCCTCAAATCTTGTTGTCTGCGCTTGCGGTAATCTGGATCATGAAGATTTTGTGGGTCGTGTTCAAGATGCCTTTACCGCTCTGTCTGAAGGCGGAAACGATAACAAAAAACCCGCATCTTACACTGGCGGACTTGAAAAGCGTGCGCCGCGTAAACTGGAACAAAGCCATGTTATTCTCGGCTTTCAGGGTGTTTCGCGCGTAGATGATGATTATTACGCCGCGCATGTCCTTTCCAGCTTATTTGGTGGAGGAATGTCCTCACGGTTATTTCAGGAAGTGCGGGAAAAACGCGGATTGGTTTACTCGATTTATAGTTTCCATTCGGCTTATAGCGATGCCGGACAATTCGGCATTTATGCCGGCACAGGGCCTGATAAGTTAACAGAGCTGATTCCCGTCGTGTGTGATGAAGTATTAAAGCTTAGTGGAAATCTCAGCAAGGAAGAACTTGAGCGCGCAAAAGCACAGTTACGATCAAGTACTTTGATGGCAAGAGAATCGATGATAAGCCGTGCGGATCAAAGCGCAAAGAGCCTTTTATTACACGGGAAAGTTCTCTCGCCGGAGGAAATTATTGAAGCAATAAATGCTGTCAACATCCCGATCTTACAACGCCTGTCCCGGAAAATCTTTTCCTCAAGTCCTACTCTGGCTGCTTTAGGCCCTCTCGATACATTAGAAAGCTTTGATGAAGTTAAAAAAAGGTTGGCTGGATAGGGAAAAATCGTATCTTTGTTTTTTTACCATATCTTCAAAAAAAGAGATTATACCAACGCAGCCAATGTGAATGATGCACCGACGGTTCGTTATCCCTAATATGCCAGATGCGGGTTAGACGATGATTCCTTTAATTATTATGGTAACAGATAGCAATGGCGGTACGTTTCAAAATATTTAACATCGCCTTAAGCTTTGCTTTACAACGGCATTGTATCTATGCATAAATATTATCTCATACAATGATGTAGGGTTCGGGTCTCCCCGGCAATATAGATAAGGATACAAAGCAATGAGTGATAAACAGCCAGGCAATGTTCTCAATATCAAAACAGGTCTTGCCGAAATGCTCAAAGGCGGGGTGATTATGGACGTAGTAACAGCCGAGCAGGCCAAAGTTGCCGAAGATGCCGGTGCGATTGCTGTTATGGCACTGGAGCGCGTGCCTTCTGACATCCGCAAGTCTGGCGGTGTGGCACGGATGAGTCCTCCAGAGGTCATTGAAGAGGTGATGAAAACGGTTTCTATTCCGGTAATGGCGAAATGCCGTATCGGTCATTTTGCAGAGGCGCAACTTTTGCAGGAAATGGGCGTCGATTATGTTGATGAGTCCGAGGTTCTGACCCCGGCAGATGAAGAGCATCACGTTAACAAGCACAACTTTGAAGTGCCTTTTGTCTGCGGTGCCCGTAATCTGGGTGAGGCTTTGCGCCGTATTGGCGAAGGCGCGGCATTGATGCGTACTAAAGGTGAGCCGGGCACGGGGAATATTGTTGAGGCCGTGCGACACATGCGCAGGATTAATGCTGAAATTCAGAAGGCCTGCTCAATTGATGAAACCGAGCTTATGTCTTTCGCCCGCGATCTTGGCGCATCTTATGAGCTTTTATTACTCGTGCGTAAAGAAGGCAAACTTCCAGTACCAAATTTCTGCGCCGGCGGGATTGCAACTCCGGCTGATGCTGCTCTTTGTATGCAACTTGGTGCAGAGAGCGTGTTTGTCGGCTCCGGCATTTTTAAAAGCGATAACCCTGAGAAATTTGCCAAGGCGATTGTTAAAGCTACGGCGCATTTCGATGATCCGGCGATTGTTCTAGAAGCCTCTAAGGAGCTTGGTGGTGTAGCCATGCGCGGCACAGAAATCTCCGAGATCGAAGAGCCTATGCTGATGGCTAATAGAGGGTGGTAATTTTTCATGAGCAAAACTCCCGTTATCGGTGTTCTGGCTCTGCAAGGAGCCGTTCAGCCGCATAAAGCTCATATTGAGGCTGCTGGCGCTGAGTTTCGCGCTGTTAAGACGCTGGCACAGTGTGAAGAAGTGGATGGCTTTATCATTCCGGGCGGAGAAAGCACGACTATGCTCAAACTTATCGAGCGTTTTGGTCTGTGGGACGGATTAGCGGAACAGTTTGCTAAAAAGCCTGTCTGGGGTATTTGCGCAGGCTCGATATTGCTGGCGGAGAAAGTGACTAACCCGGAGCAAAAATCTTTCGGCCTTATGCCGATTACCGTGCAACGTAACGCTTATGG
>JAGLKL010000168.1 GCA_023141075.1 Alphaproteobacteria bacterium | reverse complement strand
AATAGAGAAGGTGAAACGCCCTATGAGGATTTGGACGGGTTTAAGCTCGCTCACGAATATACAAACCCTAGCCGTCAACTCGTTGATGAGCTGGAAGAGGAGAATATCCGTAAAGTTACGTTAAAATATCTGGCGCAAAAGCCGTCTAAGAAAGTGGCTCCGTTTGATTATTACTGGCTGATTGATCTGCACCGTGAAATGTTTGGTGATGTATGGGAATGGGCTGGGAGCACCAGGACGCAAGATACGCAAATTGGTTTAGACAAATACCAAATTGGTGAAGCGCTTAGAACGTTGGCGGCGGATATACAGGAATGGCCGGAGCATTTTGAGCCTGTTGAGGTCGCTGCACGCATTCACCATCGCGCTGTTCAGATTCACCCATTTAAGAACGGAAACGGGCGATGGTCACGGTTGCTTGCTAATATCTGGCTAAAGCAAAATGATCATCCTTTGACAGTGTGGCCAAGCATCGTAGGGGAAAGCCTGGTCAGGGATGAGTATCTAAAAGCGGTCAGAGAAGCGGACAATATGAATTTTAAACCGTTTCTAGAAATGCATAAGCGTTATACGGATGAAGGCTAAATAACGAAAAATGCGTTTTACGTTAGTTAGAATTATCTAAGTTACATGGATGAAAGTTATTTATTCTTCTCTTTTTACACCAGCGCCGCCGCCTATTAGCATTTTAACCTTGCTGGGTTCTGCTCGTAGGCGTGCTGCTTGGTAATCAGCGCGTGTTTTGGCGATTATACGGCTGACGCTGTTTGAATGAAGCCCTACTTTTTTGCCTATATCTGCATTTGTGAAACCCAGAGCAGCGAGTTCTATAATCAGCGTATTGCGCCTTTTCATTTCATAGAGAGATTTATCCTGTAAAAAGCGTTGCCACGATCTCTCAATGCTTCCAAGAGGCACTTTTATAGAGGCGGCTGTGTTTTCGAGAGCCTCAGACAATGAGTGTCCTTGCCTTAAAAAGCGCATGACAATGCGTGGTGCCTTCAAAAGATAGTTTATACCTGTGGCTTGTTGTTCGCTTTCTGAATGTGCGCAGCTTACGGCTTCTTGTCGGCATCTGTCAGCTTGTTCTTCGAAATAGTCTGCCAGATCATTAAGGGAGAGGTGATCTAGTCTTTTAAGATAGCGCTTCATGAAGTCGTCGTCGTAATGCATGGGGTGGTTCCTTTCTCTATAAGGTTATAAGGGTGAGCATCATTGCCCAGATGAAATATTGAATGAGTTGTTTTGGAGCGTTCCTATAAGCGCGGACAGGGGAAATTCCCTTATAGGGGATTGTGTTTCGAGCGCCCTTATAGGAAAATCCCTTATAGCGTTTTCCCTTATAGGAGGGAAATAGGCGTGGGTTGCTATAAGCAGAATAGCTATAAGGGCAGAAAATAGATTTTGGTCAGTTATCGTGGCTATCCTTTTAAGAATGTTTCATTCTCTTCCTTGTGCTTTTTGATGATGTTGTGAACTTGTTGCCTGGATATTTTGAATTTTTCAGCGATATTGGATTTATTCATGCCTGATTTTGCTAAAAAGGCGATTTCCTGATCTCTGTTATTGCGGCGTTTACGTTTAGCCCATACTCGCAGGATATCGTAAACATGTGCGGCGCGTTTTTCGTCACACTCCATGTGCTCACGAATGTATTTTATCCGGCTGTCATAATCGCCGGTTTCGAATAATTCGTTATTTCCGCGATATATTTCTTCGGCTAAAGCGTTTATCCGTTGCCGCCAATTAGAAGTCCGGGTATTTCCGGACTTGCGTTTTTTTAGCTGGTAAATCCTGAACTCACAGTCTTTTCTTATGGTTTCCAGCCATTCAATCGTGCGGTCGATTTCTTTTGTTGGGACATCTCGTACTTTAAAATTGAACATGGTTTTAACTAATAGCCTCTTATCCTTGATTGGAGGTTTTTTCGTACGGTTTGAAGAGGATTTGTGCGCCTGGCAGCACCTCGTTTATTTGCTTTTGGTAGTCTTGTTTAACGCGGTCAGCGATAAATCTTGTTGGCGCTTGGATAGTGCCGTTACCGTCCCAGTGGAGAGGTCTTATCCATGATTTAAAAATGGCCTCTCCAACAATAGGGTGTATTTGTTTGTGCCAAGCCTGAATAGGGTTAGCTGGTTCTTTTGTAAGCATTTTTTGTGCAGCATTTTTGTCTGAAGAGGCGTATGTGCTGTCTTTTATCTTTTTTTCCCGAAGACCATGACGCAGCCACCCCTTGAAAGCAGATATGTAAGAGCCTTCTGGGAACTGTGCTTTTGCATCCCAAGTGTCCCAGCATGCTTTTGCTTGTTCTATAAGGATTTCTTCCGAGAGGTTTCCTATTTCCTGAAAAGCATGGTTCCCAATTTCTTTTTTAACCCGATCTAAAAAAACATCGCGCGGATGCGCGTCTTTTTCTTTTTTTATTTCACTGTTTTCATTGTGTGACCTGATTAGGTCACATGGGGTGTGACTTAATGGGGTCTCATGGGTGTGACCTAATGGGGTCACATGGGGGATGTCACCTAATTGGGTCACATGGCTATCGAATAGCAGGATATATTTGTTTCTCCAGCCTTTGCCTTTGTTTTCTATCCTTTTTAAATATCCAAAATGTATTAGCTTATCTATTTGGCGCTGTATCGCTCGTCTTGTTACGTCTTTACGAGTTGCGGTTTCTTTTACTGAAAACCACTCAACAACACCATTTTGATCGGCGTATCTTATTAAAAGAGCCAAAGTTAGCTTTGTTTGTTCCTGTAGGCGTGTATCAAAGTAGACTTGCTCAATTAAGTGCAAGTTCTTGATATATCCATAAGGCTCAGTTTTGTTGTCGTGTTTATACATGTGACGTTTGCTGAACGGTGCGTTCCTGGATAAAAGCTTCTACGTCAACGCTTTTGTAACGCACAAGATGGCCGATTTTTGTATATGGGAGGTTATAGCGTTTTGTTGCACGCCAAACGTTCAAAGTTTCGACGCTAACGCCTAGAATTTTTGCGACTTGCTGCGGTGTGAGCAAGTTTGAGATATGGGGCTGGTTCATTTGTGACACCTTTCAGAATTGTTTATCAACTCTGAAAAGTCTGGCACAATCT
>JAGLKL010000167.1 GCA_023141075.1 Alphaproteobacteria bacterium | reverse complement strand
CGCAGACCGAGGCAATTCTTATGATTGGTGAGATTGGCGGTTTGGATGAGATTGAAGCTTGTGATTTCTATAAATCGCTGAAGAACAAAAAACCGATTGCCGGGTTTATTGCCGGGGTGACAGCACCTCCCGGTAAACGTATGGGGCATGCTGGAGCGATTATTTCCGGGGGAGATGATACGGCTGAGGCTAAGATGGAAGCTATGCGCGTTGCCGGTTTTGTTGTTTCCGAGAGTCCGGCAAGCTTGGGTCAGGCTGTTGTGGAAGCGCTGGCCGCGTAAAGTAGCTTATGCCATATAAAATGATTCAAATCATTTTATATGTGCGTTCAAACGCCACGCAGGCTACGCACTAACGTGCGGGTTGCAGTCGCAACCTTTACCAACTATCATTTTAAAGAATGAGTACGAATTGATGTTATTGTATCACAACTAAGGTGTTTTATTTTGTTATGGCCTATGAGGTTTTTTTAAAGCTTAAGGATAGGGATTTGTCCTTGGATTCGTTCCAAGATTTATTTTCCCGTCGCAAGAATTGCCGTGCTAATGGTGATGAGCAGGTGATTTATGAAAATCCTGATACAGGGGTCGGGTTTTATTTCGAGTATATGCACGAGGAAAAGAAAGGGGAAGCGAATGTGCGTGCCGACGGTGTGTACAGGGTTGCTTTGTGTGTTGAGTATTGTCAGCCCGCTTTTTTCTTTGTTGAAGCGCTTTATGAGATTTTTGATCTTGTAGAACAAGAAGGTTTTGTTGTCTATGACCCTCAAATTGGAGGGAGAGCGGGCGGCGGGGTGTTCGATGATAAGAAATTATTTGAAAACTGGATAGAGTGTAACATTCTGGCTGTGCACGATTACATGATGTCTTTGGGGCCGGAAATGGATGATGTTCCGGTGATGCCTTATGGCACGCTCAGGGAAATGTGGAAATGGAATTACTCTATTGAGAGTTTGCGTAAAACGCTTGATAAAAAGATGCAAATTCCCACGATTCAGTGCGTTGAGTTTGAGGGTGAGGATCTGACGGCTGTTATCTGGAAAGAAGGCGATCCGATCGCTATTCCTTATGTTGATGTTGTTATCTTTGCCCAGCGTAAAAATAATTCCAAAGCCGATGATAAAAATCAGGATTATGAATTTTGCGCCATCGATTATGAGGATGTGAAACCTCTGATTGAAAAATATTCTGAAAGTTTTTTTATGAACGCTTTTTTGCTGGACTATGATGAGACCCCAAAAGAAATAGAAAAGTTTATTACCGCACAGGATCCGGGCGTGGAATTTTTGCCTATGAATATGTGTGATGTCCTTGAATATGAGGTGGCTGAGAAAGCTCTGTTTCCGGATATGGAAAACCCCATAGAAGGTAAGTAAAACTACTATAAAGCAAAAAGACTATACAAGTATGGAAAACCTGTTTGAGCTATGGGTATTTTGCGTGTATGTTCTATCTGGTATCTTAGCGTTGGATTTTTTGAATTTGAGAGGCGTGTAGCATGTCGTTTTTGGATCAATTTTTGCCTGGCGAACGCTCGTTGCTGGTAAGCTTGCCCTACCGTGTTGGTTTGTTTGTTAGTAAAAGCGACCGTGACGGCGGGAAAGAATCCGAGCAAGCGGAGATGCTCGCTCTGTCTAATATTATTACCGCTTATTCTCAGGAAGTTTTTGGAGCTGAGACTGCGCAGCACATCATCAGTGAAACAGTTGCGCGTAAGCCGGAGTGGTCGGAATGGTCCAACGATCTGGAGAATGTCGAGGGAGAATGTCGCCGGGCTATGGATGTGCTGAGCGATATTGTTGATGTCAAAGAAGTTAACGGGGTCAAGCGTTGTTTGATGGAAATCGGTGAGGCTGTGGCCTTGGCATTTCGTGAATTTGATGATTCGGCTTCTATCGTTGATAAAATCAAGATATATATTGCTTATATGCGGAGTCGCTCAAAAGCTGCCAAACTGGGAATCGTTGCCAAAGAATGGGATCAGTTTATTAATATTTCTTTGGAAGAACGCGAAGCCTTGCAGGAGGTTGCGGAGGCGCTTGACACTGAGTATATATAGAATTTTAGTGGCGATAAGTAGAAATGCCATGATGGGTGTTTTTGACGGTCGTTTTTATGAATAAATACAGGATTATTTTTTATGACTACTTTATCCTCTTTTACCCCTGAAGAAGCCGATTTGATTATTTCTCTGCCGTACCGCGTTGGCATGCATGTCAGTTATAGCGAAGATGAAGGCGGGGAAAGGGATGATGCACTGGAGATGAAAGCGCTGGAATCAGTGTTGCGTGATGTTGTAAAAAACGAGGAGAAGGACGGCTCATTGGCGCAAGAAGTGGCTCGTGCTACCCTCGAAGGAAAAGAAAAATGGGAGGCGTGGTCACAAGGCGTATTTAATATTGAGCCTTTATGTGAAAAGACCATTACGATGCTGAAGACGCAAGCCAGTGTTGATGAGGTGAAGGATTATATTCGTATATGTCTTGAAATCGCAGGTAGTGTGGCGCGGGCTTACGGTGAGTTTGGCGAAGATGATGCAGCAGAAGAAGAATGCTCCGGGATAATCGGAAAGATTATGGGGGAGATTTCTAGAATCATGCCCGGAACGAAAGGGCGGGAAGCTCATCATCCAATGAACATTAGTGCTGCAGAGGATTCGGCTGTTGAGCGTATCAGTGCGGCTATGGAAAAAGCTTTGGGTGATTAAGGGTTTTGTTTGTAGCTCTTTTTGATATTTTGCCGCGGTTTTAATATGCAAAGTAGCTGTGGAATTTTTAGACTCAATTTAGTTATATCTTAAAGGGGCCGTCCCCTATTGTTGCAGAAATTCTTTGGGATAATTTTTCACACAGTTCTTCCGGCGTTTCCCAGACAATATGATTATATTGTTGTGTATCAAAATGCACTTTATCAAGTGCGTCTTCACGACAGGTGAATATAACCGGAATGTTAAGACCATGTGCAAAACCTGCCTCATAATACACGCCTCCGCGTGCGCCAGTTTCATCTTGTGTAAAGTCGGCCACCACAAAGCGTGATCGCCTGATTTCAGCAATGATTTCGTCATCAATTTTAGGGGCTGTAGTAGCTAAGACCT
>JAGLKL010000166.1 GCA_023141075.1 Alphaproteobacteria bacterium | reverse complement strand
ATTCATCATCATCAACACTGGAGACGCCACAAAAATAGAGGAATAAGTCCCGATCATAACCCCGAATATTAGAGCATAAACAAAACCGCGGATCACCTCCCCGCCGAAAATATAAAGTGCTACCAATGCCAGCAACGTCGTCAATGATGTAATCAAAGTCCGCGACAAAGTCCTGTTAATCGACATATTAAAAACGTCCTGCAAAGACTTCTTCTTATATTTGCGCAAATCTTCACGGATACGGTCAAACACCACCACCGTATCGTTAATCGAATACCCGGCAATCATCAAAATCGCCGCTACTGTGGAAAGATTGAACTCCATCTGCACCATAGCAAACAGCCCCATAGTCGCCAACGCATCATGCGCCAAAGCGATAATCGCGGCCACGCCGAACTGCCATTCAAAGCGAAACCAGATATACGTCATAATACCAAGCAAGGAAAACAAAACCGCGTAAAAGCCTTTAAGTTTCAACTCACTCCCTACTTGCGGGCCAACAAATTCGATGCGGCGATAATCCACCACACCACCTTTAAAAATCTCATTGATCTTGTCTTGCAACATAACAATCACAAAACCGTTATAGTCTTTAAATTCTTCAGAAGGAGGAATCCATCCTTCCGGCGCAATTTGATCAGGCAACCGGATCAATAAATCATCAGCCTCACCGAATTCCTGAATAGAAACCGAACCAAACTCCAGTTCATTAAGCACTGTGCGCATATTCTCCAGATCAGGCGTTACAGGGGTACGGATCTCAATAACCATCCCGCCGGTAAAATCAACACCCATATTCAGACCCTTTTGCACCAGCAGAAAAATCGACATCACAATCAGCACGCTCGAACACACAAACGCCGCCCGGCGCATACCGATAAAATTTATATTGCTGTTTTCAGAGATAAATCTAATTCCACGCATTACTATCTTTCCAAACTATTTCTATATTGGCAATTCTTTGGGCTTCTTATGCTGTAGCCACAATATAATCAATAACCGTGTAACCATAATCGCCGAAAACAAAGACGTCATAATCCCAATCGCCAACGTCACGGCGAAGCCCCTCACCGGCCCCGTTCCAACCGAAAACAAAATCGCCGCCGCAATCAACGTCGTAAGGTTTGAATCAATAATCGTCGACATCGCCCGCGAATACCCTGCATCCACCGCAGAGATCGGAGAACGTCCCCCGGCAACTTCCTCACGAATACGCTCAAAGATCAGCACATTAGCATCCACCGCCATACCGACAGTCAGTACAATTCCTGCAATACCCGGCAAAGTAAGCGTAGCCTGCAAACTCGATAACAATGCCAAGATCAAAGCAATATTGACAATAAGCGCCAGATTGGCCAAAAAGCCAAAGAACCCGTAAGCAACAATCATAAAAACAAGAACAAGAGCCATACCAATCAAGCTGGCCGTTTTGCCTGCAGCCACCGAGTCCGCCCCTAAAGACGGCCCGACAGAGCGTTCCTCAACCACATCCATATCAGCAGGCAACGCCCCGGCTCTTAAAAGCAGGGCCAGATCCCCGGCTTCCTTCACATCAAAACCACCGGAAATTTGGCCACTTCCACCACAAATTGCCTCATTGATGCGCGGTGCACTGATTATTTTATTGTCCAGAACAATCGCAAAAGGCTGACCGACATTCTTACGCGTCACATCACAAAATTTGCGTGCCCCTAAAGAATTAAGGCGAAAACTCACCACAGGCTGACCGGCTTGATTAAAGGAAGGTTGTGCATTCTCCAGCATGTCTCCAACGATAATCGCTGTCTTCTTGATCACAAGTTCACGCCCCGGCTCATCAGCATAAGGCAGGCTTATATCACGAAAACTCTTGCGTCCGCCCCGCGCCACTAGATGAAAACCCAATTTTGCCGTTTTGCCTACAAGTTCTCGAACCTGAGCAGAACTTGCTCCCGGCACTTGTATCACAATACGGTTATCTCCCTGACGCTGGATAATTGGTTCGGTAGTGCCCATTTCATCAACCCGCCGGCGCACCACCTCAATGACCTGCGAGATCACTTGATCCTGCACTTCCTTGACATAACTATCACCCATGGTCACGGTAATCATCTTCCCGTCACTTCCCACTTTTATATATAAACGGGAATCGTTTTTACGGATCATATTTTTGAGCTTTTGCACACACTCCGGCGTTTCCATCACTATGCGTACACCGCGCTCAATGGTCGTGATACTTTTCTTGGAAAGCCCCTCTTCCTTGATATAGTCGTCATAGTCCTGCTCAAGAATATCAGCGCGTTCCTTGAATACTTTTTCCATGTCAACTTCATAAAGAAGGTGCGCACCTCCACGTAAATCCAATCCCAGATTGACCGTCTTATGCGGCAACCATCCAGACAGATTTTCTGTTATAAAACCACGCGTCTCGACACTCAGCATATTTGGCAAACTATAGGCAAAACCGTAAATACATACAGCCAAAACCAGAAACATTTTCCAGCGTGAAATCTGAACCATAACGCTCTCATCTACTCTTTAATTATTTAGTCTCTAAACCCTAGTCTCGTTTATTTTTATCAGGGGAATCCTTGGCTGGTTTACCAGATGCCAACTCAGCCTTCCCTTGAAGCATAGAACGCAAAGATGTCACCTTTACGCCATTGCCAAGGTCAACCAAGACTTCGTGATCATTGAGCGCTTTGTCAATTTTACCGACCAGACCACCGCCTGTTACGACACGATCCCCTTTTTTAAGATCGGAAAGCATACTACTATGCTCTTTAAAACGGCGCTGCTGTGGCAAAATCAAAAGCAGGTAAAATAACCCGACTAAAACAGCAACCAAACCCAGATTCCATATCAAAGCTTCACCCGGTGTGGGGGCATCAGCAGTAATATCAGAAAGAACCTGTGCACTGTCACTGGCAGCAAAAGCCTTCGCAATCAACATCTTATATGCTCCTTAATATATTAACCCCCGAGACTATAAAGATAATCACGTTAAAGGCAAGAGGCTTGACCCTTTCATATGCGAAGATTCACATAAAACCCCCGTTTTTTATAGTAGTTTCATTTAAGAATAGTACAGAATTGCGCCAATGTATTATTCTTAAATGGAACTACTTTACGTCAGTCGCAACTTTTTCTA
>JAGLKL010000165.1 GCA_023141075.1 Alphaproteobacteria bacterium | reverse complement strand
ATAATTAATAGATCCTGACCCTAAAGGCTGTTTCATTTTGCATAGTTTCTCATAACACAATTCAGCCCGAAAACACAGACAAACCCGAAAACTTCGGGCAGATCATGCTTGCTGCTTGAAGTTTGATTGCATTTCCCGATATAATACAGCCTCAGCTCATAAGGAGATCTCATGAACAAGGTTACTTTCATCGCTGCGTCAATCTCTCTGCTGCTTCTAACGGTCTTTTTATGTCACAGTATCACAGGCTTAGGTCGAGCCGAAGCAAAAGAAATTGATTATGACGCACTGCTTGAAAGTTATACCGGTAAGTATATACAAAGCGATGATAACCACAAGATAACCTCGTCGACTGGAGAATACGAAGCACCCAGAAGTTACATTTATGAAGAACCCACTGTTAAGACTTTTTCTTACATGTTCTGGGCATTGGGGCTTTATAGGTTAGAAGACGATAAAGCTATTGACGAATATATGCGCATCAATGAATGTGAGATTTATAAAAACTATTCTTCTGGCGAGTTGGAATGGAAGAAAATCAAGGATGCAACTAGGGAGTTTATTAGGGAGAATAAAGAGGATTTCCCCACTCGCTTTGAGTTTGTTATGCATTTAAAACTGGCAAGTTACGACGAAGAAAGGCAAGCATTTGAAGTCCAGGATGAATTTAAAATCGAATCGCTTAGAAGATTTGAATTCTATGCTAAAGATTTTACTTTGGCGCCATGTTCAGCCGACCACAAAATTGGAAAGGGTTATCCTAGGACGATAGTGTTAGAATTCAGCCGTCCGTTTAATCTTGTCCACGTTCCCATGCATCATAATATTGCTGTTGATTACATGAATCGAAAACTCGACGCATTTTATGATCGTTTTGGTGAGACAAGTAATAGAACCCGGACAAAAATGCTTAGTTTCCGTGATGCATATTTGGTGCTGAAAGTTAAGGTGTTCAGTTACGGTAAAATGCTTGGGACCAACAAATACGGCTATAATTCAGTGCAGATGATGGGGGTTCTTGAGGGATTTGAAATCTTTGAGACGAAGGATAAGGAACGTTTGTTCTATGCCCAGAACTATGTTACCTCTCAAAGCAAGGGTAAGCTGGACAAACATCTGAAAGCACAATACGAACTACTTCTTCGCAAACATAAAGGTGAGGGGCTCTTTCATTAGGGTTTAAAACCCACAGCTTTAAGATAAGATGTTAGCGTGAGCGCAATATGTGCACACCTACAGCAGCAGCATTTTCTATGATATCGGGTTTTTCCGCACGTACTTCGACGGTTTGTATTTTATCTTCAAATTTCAGGCACATCTGAGCAATATCTTCGGCAAAGTGCTCCAACAGATTATAATGGCGCTTTTCGGCTAATTTATTTATTTGCTTTACAATCGCTTCATAAGAAACAACCTCATCGATATCTTCCAAGGGCGCATTCAGATTTGTAAATACATCAAGCGTAACATTTACGATGACTGTTTGTGGTTTGGCTTTTTCGTGTTCGTAAATGCCTACTGACATTTCGAGTTTTAAATCTCGGATTATTATTTTATCCCACGTATCAGGCATGGCCATGTTGCTTCGCCTCAGCACGAATTTGTGTACGCAAATGATCTATCGGCAGTTTTTTATCACCGGCTTTGTAATGCCAGAATGTCCAACCATTGCACGATGGCGCGTCTTGTAGCGCTGCACCAACTTTGTGGATGGAGCCACGCATCTTGTCTACGCGGTTTTGTGCAATGATCGAACCATCTGCATGCACTGTCGCTTTGTGCCGGTTTTTAGAGTCCATCAATACTGTTCCCGGTTGGAGGAGGCCGCGTTCGACTAATGATCCAAAAGGTACACGCATCTGTTCTCTTTTGGGACTGGTTTCGACCAGATTGTCTTTCAGTGTGTCTATTTTGGCTATACGCTTGCGGGCATAGTCAGCATAAATCTTGTCGCGCTCAATTCCGATAAAAGAGCGTCCAAGTTTTTTGGCAACTGCACCCGTTGTTCCTGTACCGAAGAATGGATCCAGCACTATGTCTCCTTTACGGGTAGAAGCCATTAATACCCGGTGGAGCAAACTTTCCGGTTTTTGTGTTGGGTGTGCCTTTTTACCATCGTCGTTTTTCAGACGTTCGGCTCCAGTGCATAAGGGGAGATACCAGTCGCTGCGCATCTGTAAATCTTCATTAAGTGATTTCATTGCGTCGTAGTTAAAATAATATTTTGATTTTTCCGATTTTCCTGCCCAAATAAGTGTTTCATGAGCATTGGTAAAACGCCGCCCACGAAAATTAGGCATTGGGTTGGACTTACGCCAGATCACATCATTTAAAATCCAAAAACCAAGGTCTTGCAGAATATAACCCAGTCGGAAAATATTGTGATAGCTGCCAATAACCCAGATTGCACCATCTTCTGTTAGTGTTTCGCGTGCAGATGAGAGCCACTCGCGTGTAAATTCATCATAAACTTTTACGCTGTCAAACTGATCCCAGTCATTATCGACTGCATCGACTTTTGTATTATTCGGGCGGCGAAGAACTCCACCTAATTGCAGGTTATAAGGCGGGTCGGCAAAAATGCAATCCACAGATTTTTCCGGCAATGAGCGCATTTCTTTTATGCAGTCACCAATAATTATTTTTTCCGTCAGTTCTATTTTTTTGCTTTTAGATCTTGTGGATATCTTATTTTTTTGACTCGACATCTTAACCCTTTCTGAGTTTATAACTCGCGAATCATGAGTCATTCGAGACTCTACGTCAAGCAAAAAATACAAAAATAAATCTATAAATTTATTTTTGAATCAGCACGTTGCTGTAACTATATTAATGTAAATTATTGAGTTGATTCGAGAATTCTGCGTACCGGAGCAAAGCTACGTCGGTGATGGTGGGTTGCCCCAAATTTGATAAGAGCCTGACGATGTTCGAGAGTTGGATAACCCGCATTACGTTCCCAGCCATAATGCGGAAACTCTTTGGCCAGATCTTCCATTATGCGGTCGCGATAGACTTTGGCGATAATAGAAGCAGCAGCTATGGATTTTGACTTGGCATCACCCTTCACGATTGCGCTTGCCGGGGTAGTGATAATTGGAATTTTGTTCCCGTCAATAAGAGCGTGTTCGAGCACTATGTTTTTCTTATTCAGCAGCGTGTCATGAGCTTTT
>JAGLKL010000164.1 GCA_023141075.1 Alphaproteobacteria bacterium | reverse complement strand
TCAGAACCACGCCATAAACCTTGCGTTCTGGCATATTCTTCGACGATATTGACGCGGTGCTCATCACGTCCTGTGAACTTCAGATAATTGATGGTCTCCCGGTCTGTTGGGAAAAAACCGCATATTGCGCCATATTCTGGAGCCATGTTGCTAATGGTGGCACGATCGGCCAAAGACAGAGTATCCAGCCCTTCCCCATAGAACTCAACAAACTTGCCAACCACACCCATCTTGCACAACATCTGAGTGACGCGCAGTGCAATATCTGTCGCGGTAACGCCCTCTTTTATATGTGAGGTGATTTTAAAGCCGACCACTTCAGGGATGAGCATGGAAAGCGGCTGACCTAGCATGACCCCTTCGGCTTCAATACCGCCTACGCCCCATCCTAATACGGCCAGAGCATTGACCATCGTCGTATGTGAAGCTGTGCCCACCAGCGTATCAGGGTAGATAAAAGGTTTTTTGGGATATCTCTCATCAAGCCATACGGACTGAGCCAGATATTCGAGATTGATCTGGTGGCAAATTCCTGTGCCCGGCGGAACAACGCGGAAATTATCAAAAACCTGCTTGCCCCATTTGAGGAATGCATAACGCTCACCATTGCGCTCAAACTCTCGTGCGAGATTGGCTTGAGATGCGCAGGAAGTCCCGAACTTATCAACCATCGCCGAGTGATCGATCACCAAATCTACCGGCACAAGCGGGTTGATCTTTCCCGGATTATCACCCAGATCTGCCATTGCCTCGCGCATAGCTGCCATATCCGCCACTGCAGGTACGCCGGTAAAATCCTGCATCAGAACACGGGCGGGCTTGAATGCTATTTCATGAGAAGATGTCTTTTCCTCCTGCCATGCGGCAACGGCCAGAATATCGTCTTTGCGCACGGTGTGCCCGTCTTCATTACGAAGCAGATTCTCAAGCAGGATTTTGAGTGTATGCGGCAGGCGCGAAATATCCCCTATTTCTTTTTGCGCCGCTTCCAGAGAATAATAATGGTACTTTTTCCCATCTACGCTCAGACTTTTCTTCGTTTTCAAAGTGTCTTTGCTAATCTGTGCCATTCATCACCTCTATACGAAAGGATTATGCTAATAAGACGAATTGGCGCAGTGTACAACATATATATGCGATGCGTAAGTATTGTTTTTTAAGATCTAAAACACTCATATGTGGTAAATATTACCATATTCTTTTCGTACCGCAGCACATATTTTTTCTGCGATGCAGCGTGTAAGCTAGAGAACATAAGGGTTAGCGGCTATGTGGAAAACTACAAATAAGCATGCAATTTCCCTAATTTCGTCACATTTCATTGTCATACTGTAAGAGTAATACGAGGGTCTCTAAGAGGTTGTAGATTTTTATCAGGTTTCCAACGTCTTCCTCTCACAAATCATTTGCTTACCTACTAATTTTAGCCGCTGCCCTTAAAGGCAGCGGTTTTTTATTGTATGGTATTGTCACCCGCGAACCATCATAGACGGCGAAGCAATCTATAATCTATAAAAAGGAGCATTAGCAGATATATGACTATGACAGGTGTTATCCTCACCATTGTTGCAAGCGGTTTTGTCTCGCTGTTTATCAGCCACACTTTTCTGCGCAATCGCATAGGGCTGGGCATGGCGGTTATGTTTTTGATGCCTATGGCAAGTTGCGCGATTTATATCTTTCTTACCGCGCCGCGTTATAATCCTCCTGCCGTGGCTCGGCCTTCGCAAGTGCTTGAGCAGACTATAAACAAGGAAGAACATGCGATGACGCTTGCGCCGGAGGATATTGCCGCGCTTGAGAAAATTGTAGAGGAAAATCCCGATGACATAGATTCCGTGTTTGTCCTGACCAATGCTTATATGAGTCTGGAGAGATATGATTCCGCCATTTCCCTGTTAAAAAGCCGCCAGATGCGTTTTCACGATAAAAAGCTGGTCACACTGTTGACGATAGCTCATTTTGCCAAGGGACTGCTTCTTGCCGAGCAGGGAAAGTTTAAACAGGCTTTGTCTTCTTTGCGGGACGCGAGGAAAATAGCGCCGGAAGACGCACCGTTCCTGCCGGATTTAGACCATTTTATTGCAAGGGTTGAGGGACTGATACCTGATGTTATAGATTATAAAGATAATGATTGAAAATTAGGGGTTATATTCAATCGGGTGTGCATTCTGATTGCGCATGATCTGGAATTTTATCCTTATCAATGCCAAAACCAACTGACGCTTGTGCCTCCTCGATCATCCCTTGTGTTATAGAATTGCCTCCTTTTTTAACCATATCACAAAGCATATTGAGAGCCGCGATATGTTCCGGCTCAACCCCGACGGTTACCGTTGCAATATTGACATGATTTCCTACCAAATCGTCTGAAGATGCCCTATTTGAAAACATTTTGACAACACGATCGCCGGCTGCAATATTTTCAACGATCGCCGTAATGATAGGCCTAAGTTTCATTGCCGTTCCACTTTTTGATCCCGGTTCATTTGTAACAAAGCAAGGAAGATAACCTTTTTTACCAGTCTGTATCACTTCGAAACTCTCAGATTCATCTTTAGACGAATTCATCGCAAACTCCTTAAATCCAAAAAATCATAGACCTAGTGGCAGCACTTATTTCACATAAAAACAAAAAGGTAATGATTGAAAATCAGGGATTACATTTAATCGGGCGTGCATTCTGGTTGCGCATGATATGGAACTTTATGACCATCAATGTCAAAATGAACTAACTCTCGTACTCCCTCAACCATCCATTGTGTTATTGAATTGCCTTCTTTTTCAACCAGATCACAAAGCATCTCAAGAGCCTTTAAATGTTCCGGCTCAACCCCGACGATTACCGTTTCAACACAGCCATCATCTCCTGCCACCTCGTCTGAAAATGCCCTGCCTGAAAACATTTTGATGACACGCTCGCCTGCTTCGGCATTTTTAACGACCGCCGTAATGACAGGCTTAAGTTTCATTGCCGTTACACTTTTTGATCCCGATTCATTTGTAACAAAGCAAGGAACATAACCTTCTTCACCGGTCTGTATTACTTCGAAACTTTCAGATTCATCTTTAAACAAATTCATCACAAACCCCTTAATTTAATTAATTTAATTAATTTATAGACTCGATGGTAGCACTTATTTCACATAAAGACAAAAAGGAAGCCCGTCGATC
>JAGLKL010000163.1 GCA_023141075.1 Alphaproteobacteria bacterium | reverse complement strand
ATGAGAACGCCAATCTGACGCACGGCTGAGAGTGAGACATAGCTTTGTGTATTATGCATACCGGCAAGCTGTGCGTTCAGGATATTGCGTAATTGCGCCAGTGTCTTACCGGCTGCCGGAAGAGGAGGAAGATCTTTGATAATGATATTGCCGCGTGGGTCTACTTTATGTAGAGCCTGATCTGTGCGTTGTCCGGTAAAGGTGATAAGGAGTTCATCACCTGTTCCAAGCACGAAATCGTCCTGCACTGCGCCCATAGGAGCTGTTATGGTGTCCGAATCATTGTCAGTGAAGAAGTTATAGCCGTGTTGTTTCGGAGCCTCGGTAATGCGTCCGGCATACATTTTTTCGAGCGCAGAGAGGGGTTCTTCGTCTTCGTTGTTATACTCCGGGGTTTCTTTTTTCTGCGTTTTTCTGTGTTTGGGTGCTTTCTTGCCTGAAGAAATATCGTCATCAGATTGTGGGTGTATGGAGGAGGAGTTTGATAAATCAAGGTTTTGAGCATAAACCGGTGTTCCTGAAGCAATGCTTATGCAGCTTGCGACAAGTATACACACAAAAAACACCAGACAAGAGCGCACGTAAGAAACCATGGAATTTAATTATTACATCAGGAAAACGGAGACGTTGATAAGAAATGCTCGCGTATTTAAGACGAGTTTACGAAACTGCATACTACATTCTTTTGTATGTTTTGTGAATGTCTTAAATGCTATATTTACAGTCTTTGGGTTTTGGGTGAGTTTGTTTGTCATCCGCTTTTTCCAAAGTATTATAGGCAACGGATGTGATGTAGCTGTTTATGCGCTTGAAGTCGCGGATAATATCATTGTGCAGGGGGCTGGTCGTCTGAGATTCCGGTATGCCTGCACGTAGGCGCTGGAAGTGGGATTTTACACTTTCCTCGGCGGCTATGCGTATTTCGGCTTTGCTATCGATGAGTTGGCGAGCCAGTTTGGTATCTTCAGACATAAAGGTGGCTTGTGCGATTTTCATGTTATTAAGGACTTTTTCGTGGAAATTCTGGATTTCCTTAAAACCCTCATCAGAAAAATGATATTGTTGATCTTCCATTTTATTGATGATGATGTTGGTTAAACTGTGATCGATAATGTCACCGATATGCTCTAAATTCGTTGAAAAGCCGAGGATTTGGATAAAACGGCTGGATTCAGCAGGATCGAGCGCTTCTTCAGTGATGCGTGCGAGGTAGAATTTGGTCTGAGTATGCAATATATCGACTTTATCGTCCGCTTCTTTAATGATTCTTATAATGTTGGGATCTTCTTTTTTGAGCGCATACATGCAATCTATGAACATGTTTTCAACGATCTTGGCAACGCGCAAAGTCTCGCGCGCAGCGCAGGCCAGTGCCAGAGCAGGAGAGCCAAGGGCGCTTTCATCCAGATAAAGCGGCTCTATTAGTTCGTTTGTATCTGTTTTAGTTTTTGAGGTTAGCTTTCTGCATAACGAGGCGATTGTTTTTACAAAAGGAAGGAAGAGGGCGGCCAGTAATAGATTAAAAAGCATATGGAAATGGATGATTTCCCGTCCGCCCAAATTGTCAAAATGAAGTTCCTCTGAAAAGGTGATGAATGTGCCCAATATGGGAAAGAGTAATAAGACCATACTTAGGCGCATGATGAGATTGCCTGTTGTAATGCGCCGTGTGCGTGCGCTCATGTTGTAGGTCATGACAAAGGGCGCTATGGCTGCTCCAAGATTTGCGCCCAGAACAAGCAGAAGCCCAAGCTTTAATGTTATTAGGCCACTTGAAGTAAAAGAGGCGATAATGAGTACTGCGGTCAGAGAGGAGTGCAAAAGCCATGTTAAAAGGGCTGTGACGGTGAGAGCCAGAATCGGTTCTCCTTCCAGAGCATTCAGGATGACAGGAAGCATCTCCATCTCGCCGAGCTTAGAGGAGCTTTCTTTTATAAGGCTTAAAGAGAGCAAAACAATTCCCAAGCCTATAAAAGCACGGGCAACGTGCTGGGTTTTTCCTTTGCTTTTATAACGTTGGTGTACCAACAGGCCGCCGGTGAGAAGCAAAGGGGTAAGCCATGACAGATCAAAGGTTAATACTTGTGCAACTAGCGTTGTGCCGACATCTGCGCCGATGACAACAGCAATTCCGGCAGATGTGCTGATCATTTGTTTTGAGGCAAAGGAGGCGCAAATCATTGCAGTGGCTGTGGAGCTTTGCAAAATCGCCGTTACGCCCATTCCGGCGAAAAATGCTTTGATACGGTTTGAGGTATTGGCGGCTATCACCTTTTGTAAGGAACTGGCGTAAGCACGCAGGAAGCCGTGTTTTATCATGCGTGTGCCCCATAATAAAAGGGCAACGTAGCCAATGATTTTTAAAAGGAAAAGCGTAATAGAAATATCCATCTCCTGAGTGGGGTTTTTTGGTTATTATAAAACTCAGACGGATGGTAGTCTATATGTATAGTCTCAAAAAGCCAAGTGAGAGGTGAGGGTTTCCCACTGTTTTAGACGGTAGCCCCCAAAATAATTAAAAAAAAGTTAAAAACATATTTGACAGGGGAGAAGGAAGTAGTTATAACCGCCAAACGTTCCGACGTGCTTAGGCGCTTAAGGGACGCGGAAGGCCGAAAAGTCAATGTGTTTGAGGGTTCGGAGTTCCAGAAGAAGACGGTGTTCTTCTGCTTCAATAAAAATCTTAGACGTGAAGCCCCTAAGGCCTTGAAAAAGAAGAAAATTTTTTCTTTTTCTTTAAGGTTTTTGATTGACATGCATTAAGCTTATGTTTATAGTCGCGCCAATCAATGAATTAGACGACCGAGTAATCGGTCTTTTTTGCGGCTTGAAAGTAAATGAAGATTTGGTTTTAAGCAGTGCGGTTTCTTGTACATCGTAAATAGGAAAGAAGAGATACGCAGGCAGCAGTGCCCGGTCTTCCTTTAAAGCCTCACGGCTTTAGATTTGATCGGTTAATGTATTGGATGCATTAAATAAGAAAAGACACTGTTATGTCAGACGTATCAAACTACTATGACGCACGTGACATATTTATATGTCACAAATCGCGGCTTACTTATGTAAGTCGCAACAGCAAATGTAATGAAAATTACATCGCAAGCAGGTCTTTTTGAAGATTATATACTTCAGAAAAAGACGTTAAATAAAAAGATTCTTTTGATGATGGATTCAA
>JAGLKL010000162.1 GCA_023141075.1 Alphaproteobacteria bacterium | reverse complement strand
GCGCAACGTCTGTACGTTCATGAAAATGTTACCAAAACCAATTTCCTGATGGAAATGCGCGAGTGGCGACCAAGCGGCTATGGAGCACGTTCAGGCTCAAAAGGGCGTGACGATGCGCTGGATGCCGTGGCAGGCGCTCTATCACAGCATCCCGATCGCTTAGAGCGCAGCTTCAACCGCGGTTCTTATAGCTGGATGCGCGGGAGTAACACCCATACCGCAAAAGGGAAGTGGGAAGTATAAAAACAAACCCCATTAAGGAAACCAAGAACATGACCGAAATATCAAGTGATCTGATCTGGTGGATCAGCGTAGTTGACCTGCCTGCATTAGCGGGGTTGCTATGGATGATTTGGCGGGTGCGCAGTGAAAATGATCGCGCTATCGATGATCTACACATAAATTTAGAGCGGAGATGTGACCAACTGCGCGACGCACTCTATGGCTTTAAACTGGAGGCCGCAAAGACGTACGCCTCTCAAAAGGATATGCGATCTTTGGAAAACCGCATTGTCGAGCACCTCTTGCGCATCGAATCCAAGCTCGATGCTACCGCCCTCAAGACCGAGGGGCTGAAGGCTCAAGCAGCAACCAAACGCCTCAAAGATTAAAACCAAACAGGAGTAAAACCCATGAACAACCGACCCGCACTTATAGCGCTGGAAAACGGAAACACCCATATAAAAACCGGCGCGTTGGAAGAAAAAACTATGAAAGAGTTTTATAATGAAATCTCAGCCGACGTGCTGGCTCGCACCCTTTGGGGAGAAGCCAGAGGCGAGGGGACACAAGGGATGCACGCGATTGCCAATGTGATCCTCAACCGCGTAGCCGTGTCCCAAAGTCGCAGCTCTTTCTGGTGGGGTAATAACATTATTCAGATATGCCAGAAACCTTACCAGTTCTCATGCTGGAACCGCTCCGATCCAAATTTCAGAAAACTTCAGGACGTGGATAAAACAAATCTCTATTTTGCTACTGCGCAGCGTATTGCAGCCAGAGCACTGACCGGTATGCTTGAAGATATTACAAATGGCGCAACCCATTATCATGCGCAGGACATCATGCCATACTGGGCTCGTGACAATAAAGCTTGCGCAAATATTGGAAATCATATTTTCTACGCTATAGTAAATTAGAATTTTTTTGTCACAGAATTGTATAAAAGCTGTGAGTTTAGACCCATAGCCCTTGTGTAGAAAAAATATTGTGTTTACAATCGGCAAAGCACTATTTTAAAGGTTGAAGCGTGATGAGTATTATTTCTTTTAATTCAATCAAACCATATATTAGCGCCTTTTTTCTTGTCGCGGTGGTTTCGTTTTCGTGTCTTTTTTCTTGTTGTGCCTATGCGCAAGTTCCTGGGACAGCGCATGATTCAAGTTACGAAGAAGTTTTTTCGCCGGTTATGACATCGACATCAATAATCATTGATGATGACAATGACTTTGCAGTCGAACCGAATATCAGTAACATTAAATTTTACAGATATCCGGTATTGACATCATTGGAAGAGCGTATTGACCGTCTTCTTCACGGAATCGAGACTTACATCAGGCCGGAACAGGATCAATACGGTCACGAAATTCGTCGTTATATGGCGCATGTCGGGGATATGAGGATCTACAACGATTCGGAATTTCTCCTCAAGCAGTACAGAAATGTGAAAAAGGCAAAAGTGATTGTAGAATTTTGGAATAAGTATCTGGAAAAAGAACTGATAGATATTGATAACTTAATTAATGATGAGGATAGCAACGCTTCTCTGAGTGAACGTTCGTCTTTTCGTCAGAACAAAAACATTGTACGCACATTCGCGATGAGCTTGAAGTTATGGGTCGAGTCCAACGAACATCTCTTGCACAAAATAGGAGAAAATCAGGAGATATATCATGTTCGATACCCTGAGATTATTGTTATTAATCCAAAAAACCGCATTGAAATTTATAACCTGATTTCGATCCGTGCATCCAAACTCAGGGATATTCAGGTTTATTCACCCTTCGCCCTCATGGCTTATTAAGGGCTCTTTTGATTTTTTTATCCGCCGTAATAAGACCGCCTGCGTAAGCTGGCGGATGTAGCGCTGTCGGGCCAACGAGGCCGACCGAGCAAAGCTCGTACTTGAAATGAAACTGCCTGCGTAAGCTGGCAGAGATTCATTGTCCACGAGAACTTGATTTGTTATATTGCGTCCGTTTTTGGTTGCTCGTTAAAAAAATAAACAAGATTTTCTACAGAATTAACTTTCCCATAGTATGAATTAGATTCTATGTTTTTTAGTGAGCGCCCTGTTCTTTGTGCAATTTCCTCAACAAGATCATATTCAAAATCTTCGTCATCAATTTTCAGATCAACAAATATGGAGTCCGTTGGTCGAATAGGGAAGTTTTCTTTTTCAGTGCTCATGTAGTTTTGCAACTGCTCATAAACAGCACGAATAATCAATGTGTCAATTTTTCGGGATTTAAAATATCGTGAAAATGAGCATATAGAGTCATTTGCTCGGTTTTCAAGGAGAGTACTGAAATGCTTTTTTCTTCTTTTTCTATCCCACATATCCATGACGATAAAAACCGGGACTAGAAGCAACAAATACGGAACTGACCAAATTAGCCACAGCACAAGTCCAAGAAGAACAGCCAAAAATACCCAGCCCCATGCACCCGTTGGTTTTTCTTTGTATTTCGGCATGTATCTGGATGGTAATTTCATGGTTTTTCATTAAACATAACAATCAAATCACGTATTCTGCAAATTAAACAAAAGCATTGTAAACATGGCAGATATTGAAATCAACTGGTCTTTGGATTTAAGGTCAGGGGAGCAGAGCTTTTATATTTGCACGGTTTCCACGTGCTTTGATAATCCTCTCACTGGATAGGTGCAAGTTTTGGAACGCGATGTGGCGTGTAAGCCAGAGAACATAAAGATTAGTGTCTATGTGGAAAACTACAAATAAGCATGTAATTTTCTTAATTTCGCCATACTTTATTGTCATTGCGAACAAAGTTAAGCAGTCCACAGGATGTATCTTTTGCGGCAGTGAGATGGATTGCTTTGTCAGGTATTTATTTTTCGCGGCGGTTTTTCGCGGCTCTTAAAGTGTTGGCCAGCAGGCAGGTAATGGTCATCGGTCCTACCCCGCCCGGTACAGGCGTAATAGCATCTGCTATGCCTTGGGCGGC
>JAGLKL010000161.1 GCA_023141075.1 Alphaproteobacteria bacterium | reverse complement strand
TGCAGCTTGAGAAATATCTCAAATGGATGGATGCGATGCAATCGAAGATCAAAAAGGCAACGCGTTATCCGATGGTTGTTACGGTTGTTGTGATCTTTGTTGTGATCTTTATGATGAGTTTTGTTGTGCCTCAGATTGTCGGATTCCTAAAATATCTGGATATTGAGCTCCCATGGTTTACGATCTGGCTGATTGCAACGTCTAACTTCTTTATTGAGCCGCAGTTTTACATATTTTATCTCCCGATATACGGGTCAATTATTGTCCTTGTGGTACCGCTTGCGTTTTTTGGTGCTTTTATCGGGGCAAGGAATTCGTCTGAGCAGATCGCTTATCGGATTGATTCGCTTTATCTCAGGTTGCCAGTGGCCGGGAATCTGATTCGAAAAATAACTATTGCACGTTATGCACAGACTTTTAGTGCGCTATTTGCCAGTGGTATTGATGTGATTAAAGCGTTAAAAGCGTCAAGAGAGACTGTAGGAAATGTGGTGTTGCTTGATGCCATGGAAAGTGTGGAAAGTTACGTTCAATCGGGCAGTCCGCTTTCGGATTCGTTGAATGCTTCGGGGGAATTTCCGAGTATGGTTGTGCGAATGGTTAAGGTTGGTGAGGAATCCGGTCAACTATCTTCGGTATTGGATCAAGTAGCAGAATTTTATACAAAGGATGTTGATGAAGCGATTGACGCGTTAATTGAGATGATTCAACCGACGTTAACCATTATACTTGCTTTGATTATTGTCTGGATCGCGGCGGGCTCTCTTGGTCCGATATATCTTAACCTCGGCAATATGATGGACTTTTAACTTTAATATTATTTTTTATATATGTGTTCGTAATATGTCATTATCTTTAGCACCCTCCAGAACAGTACTTGTGATCTCTGATGATGCGCTTTTTGTTTATAGCATAAGTGTGCGTGGTGTGAAACTTGTGGATACAGTGCCTTGGTCGGTAGAAAATTTCGAAGACGAAGTTGCGCTGATTATTTCAAAAGAATGTAGCAGCAGGCCTGTTCTGATTGTCAATGACATGGTTGAACAGCATTATCGCAAAGAAAAAGTGCCGCGTGTCAGTATTCTGGACAAACGAAATGTTGTGAATAGAAAATTACATGTGGCTTTTCCGAATTATGCTGTGCGGGCTGCTTTGCCGCTTAAAGAAAAAATCGCGAAGACAGACAAATCTATGGTCGGTGATGTGTTTCTTTTTGCCGCTGTCCCGGCTACAGATGCATTCAAGAAGACATTGGCGGCGGCGGCGAAGTCCTTAGTGCCAATCGTTGGGGTCGTGTTATTGCCTGTTGAGTCGTCCGACATGGTGAAAAAACTTGCCGAGAAAATTGGTGGTATAGATGAAAAAGAGGCACGATGGACGATCTTTGTCGGGCAGCATCAGGGAGGAGGGCTACGTCAGATTGTTATTAAGGATGGATCTCTTGCCTTAACGCGAATGACCCCGATTGTTGAGAGCGAAGAAGATCCGGAAGCTTGGGCAAATGAGGTGCATCAGGAATTTCAGGCGACGATGAGTTATCTCTCTCGCTTTGGCTTTGATGCTGATGACGGTTTAAATGTTATTATGGTCTCGGAACCAGAGATTGGCGAAAAAGTTGGTTCTCTATTGGATGTTCAGTGTAACTTCCATTCCGTATCAACTGATGATATTGCGCAGTTAATGCATCTGAAGCTTGGGGTTCAGAACAATTATTATTGTGCAGATGCATTGCATATCGCGTGGATTGGTAAGAAAAACCGTTTTATTTTGCCGATGAAAGCCAAGCAAATTGATTCGGTGTCTAAGCCGCGTAAGGCTGCGGTTGCGGCGATTGTTTTGTTGATACTTGGCGGTGCGTTTCAGAGTTATCAATTTATTGACATGTACCAGAAACTGCTTGAAAATCAAGACAGTCTGGATAATGTGGAATATCGGGGTGCTCAGCTTGGGTTGCAATATGAGAAAGAAGTCAAGCGCAAGAAAGATCTGGGTTTTGATATCAAGCTAATGCAAAGTGCTTTCGCAGTTTATGATGGTTTAGCCAAAAAACATATTCCGGCAATCCAGCTTTTTGAGAAAATAGGGGAAGCCTTAGGTAAAGACATGCGAATTGATCGAATTCAGGTAACGCGTGGCAGGGATATCAAGAAGGCAGGTTTTTTCCCTAGTAAGAATGAAACGCTGTTTTGGTCGGCTATGCAAATGACTTTTCCAAGCAATACAGATGCGCAAAAAGGCAATGAGGAAGTGAACAGATTGCGTGGTCGTTTGCAGAGTTTGCTGCCGGATCATGTGGTTAAAGTTGGTAAGTTGCTTGAGGATTATGAATATAGTGAAGAGATCGTGGTAGAGACGGGGAGTTTGACTTCCAAATCTGTAGCACAGGATTATGTTGCAGAGATAAGAATAGAAGGGCCAATTATCGATGATTAGAATTATTGGCGTAAAACGTTTGATTATTTTAGTAGTTCTGCTGGCTTTTAATGGGATTCTGGCTTCGGGACTCTATCTGTATGTGTTTCCGGAAGGACAAAAGATCGAGAGCAAGCAAAAGGCGCAAAGAAGGAAGCTTTCTACACTTCAAAAGAATATTTCGCGGATGCAAATTGAGTTTGAACAACTTGATCAGCAGCAAGGTCGTTTTGATAAGCTTAAAGAAGAAGGGTTTTTTTCTACGCAGGATCGGGCTGATGCCAAGGAAATATTCAGCCTTATTCAAAAACAATCGGGCGTTATTTCCGCTTTGGTCAGTGTTAAGCCTGGTAACGTTGTAGACGATATTGAAGCAAAAGAAGCTAAGCACAAAGTTCTCGTTAGCGATGCTAGTGTAGAAATTAAGGCTTTTGATGATAACGATGTCTATCATTATATTGATCTGGTGCAGAAAACTTTTCCGGGGGTTATGTCAATACAACATATTAGTGTTCACCGGGAAAAGGATATAAGCAACGCATTGCTGCGTGCTATTGCTAATGGTGCTAGTCCTGAACTTGTTAAGGCGAATATAGAGTTTTTATGGAGCACGATGATCACGGAAGAGCAGGTTCTGGGTGCGACCAGAATAAAGCGTTAAGGTTTGGAGGAATTGAGGTATCAAAGTGGAACGTATGAGAACACTAGCTAGGTTGGCTTTGTCGATAGCTCTGGGGGTTGTTGTTCTTGGAGTATACGGTATTGGTGGCTCTGTTTCCGGCCTTTTGTTTGTACGCACGG
>JAGLKL010000160.1 GCA_023141075.1 Alphaproteobacteria bacterium | reverse complement strand
AAATGAGCACCATCATGAACTTTTAGACGATCAAGATTGTGTGTGCTCAGTCCAAGAAAAATAATCAAGAATGGACGAACTAGGAGTGCATAGAATATGAGCCTTAAAACATTCATTACCTTAGCCTTTAGTAATAGAAGAACCGCACCATATGAAAGAATAGAGGCGCTGTCAGGCTCAGGGAATCTATGCGATCAAGAATACCACCATGTCCGGGTATTAGGCTGCCTGCATCCTTAATTTTCAAATCTCTTTTAAGGGCCGAGAATGTGACATCACCTATAAAACCAGCACACGCAATCATCAATCCAGCGAGCAGTGAGAATGCAAAACTAAAAGGCGTCAGGAATGGAGCAAGAATTGCTGCGCCAAACACCGTTGTTAGAACGCCACCAATAAAGCCTTCCCATGTCTTTTTAGGGCTAACCTTTGGCACAATCTTGTGTTTTCCGAAGAGCTTGCCCCATACATACTGCGCGACATCATTGCCTTGGTTCAGGATCGCCATAAACATAATTAATCCTGTGCCCCCCGCAACACTTGTAACAGGAAAACGCATCAGCATAGCCGCATGAGAAATAGCAAAGACCGTAATCATCAATCCCCAGCTAATCGCCGTGACAGATTTTAAAAACCCTTCGGTTTGTCCTGATAAAATCAAACGAAACGGCAACAGGAAAAACACCCAGACAGGAATAAAGACAATAAATAAGCCATACCACTCCATACCCACTAACGTATATTGAATAGGGATGGTCAGGTATGCCCAAAACAAAACACGGCGGTCTGCACGTCTTAGCGGGATAATTGAAATAAATTCTTTAAAAGCCAGAAAGCTTATAAACCCAAAGAAAACAACGGATACCAAAGGAGACATTAGGATTGCCAGTGAGAAAACAACAATCATGAACCACCAGCTTTTAACCCGGTCTGCCAGTTCTTTATGTTCGTCCTTTTCGTCCTTACGCCTGATAAAGAAAACGATAATACTTGCGACAAAAAGAAGACCAAAGATAGCTACAATACTTGCATGAACAGGGTTTGATAAAGAAAAATCAGGCATCGGATTGTCCTTCTAAATAGTCATAGGCGCTCTTGGCTCTCTTCCATATTGTGATAACACAACCAATGGATATAATGGTCAAAGCAAAAGCGAAAATATAGCCTTGCTCCCAGAACATTGCCTCAATGGGTGCAAGAAAACACGCAGCAGAAATAATGAGCATACGTTGTAACTTTGCCATTGGCCCTTGAAAATCAGTCGGTGCGCCTAGCCCTCTGCTAAGAGTTCGTACATAAGCCGTCATCACAGCCAACACAGCAGCCAACCACCCTAATACTGGCACTCCTGCGCCATATCCAGCTCCAACAATGATAAGAACATCTGAAATACGATCAGGAATGTCGTTAAATAATTCACCTGAAGGTATAGATTTACCACCTTCAACAGCAACAAGCCCGTCAAGAATGTTGCAAAATGCTCGACCTAGGAAACAAAGCAGGATAAGCAGCGCATAAAACCACAAGGCTGAACCGGCAACAGGAAACAGTAAGAAAAGAAGCCCTGCCAAACCTGAAAAGGCAATACTAGCAATTGATATCTGATTGGGCGTTACATCTTTTTGGCTAATCCACCCAGCCGCTTTTTGTATGATAGCCCAGCTTCGAGCTTTGAGTGGCCGTCTATTTTCTTCGTTCATACAAGAAACCCTCTTAAACTTTATAAACTATAGAGAATTTACAATGAGTATTCGAGCAATAATTACGTTTCTATTTTAATAAATGCAAAAGCCTGATACACGTACAGTAACTGGTACACTAAACTTTTAGTTGCTGGAAAAATTTATAGGTTTTCTTCGGGATAGAGAGAAATTTTTACCTGATCCCTCCTCCGCTACCAAGCTACTCTAAAGAATCTCACTCCCACGCAAGCAATCTTATAAAGTCCATATTTATTTAAGAAATATAATTGACAATTATTTAATATGTCCATTATACTAGAAATATGGACACACAAGAATCTATAATTATATTTGACGCACTTTCGCAAGAAACTCGCTTGCGAGCCTTTAGGCTGTTGGTCAGCGCCGGTAAAGACGGCTTGCCTGCAGGAGCTTTGAGTGAAAAACTCAGAGTTCCGCATAATACCATGTCATTCCACCTAAACCACCTGTCTAACGCCAATATCGTAAGCTCTCGTCGTGAGGGGCGCTCCATAATATATTCAGCAAACTTCCCTCTGGTAAGAGATCTGATCCGTTTTATGGTTCGTGATTGTTGCAGCGTAGAGTTTGCCAGTATTAGAGAAGATGAAAAAGGAGTCTCTATCATAGAGCTTACCTCTTCTTGTTCGGATAAACCCTGCGAAAGCAAAAAGGGCAAGTGTGATGGAACAAGCTAAAACTTAAAAACATATATTGATTAGCGAAAAACATAGACACACTTCCCTACTAGACGCTGGAAGTCGAAAGAACTTTTTGCGCTAAAATGAAAGAAATAAAAGAATGCTTGAAATATTTACAAAACTCGCTGATTGGTCGGCTTATACAGTGCTAAAGCTCGATCCACAAACGCACCTCGCCGAGGCTGTACACTTCTTTGTCGAGGATACTACAAAAATACTCTTTTTGCTCACCTCACTAATGCTGTTGGTAGGGTTTTTTCGCTCTTGGATTTCAGCAGAAAAAGTCCGGCAATGGCTTGATGGTAAACCAAAAATTATTGCTTATTTTCTGGCTGTTAGCCTAGGTGCGATTACGCCTTTTTGCTCCTGCTCATCGATCCCGCTTTTTATAGCTTTTCTGGGCACGGGCATCCCTCTGGGCGTAACCATGGCATTCCTAATCACATCTCCCATGGTTAATGAAGTAGCCGCCGTCCTTTTCGGTGAAGCGATTGGCTGGACATTTACACTGGCCTACGTAGGAACAGGCATGGTTACCGGCATGATTGGTGGCGCTATTATAGATGCTTTAAAGATAGAGCGTTGGGTAGAACCCTTCGTCTTTCAGGTCGATGTACCAAAAGATGGTATAGAAGAAACAAAACTAACAATAAAACAACGCTTTTTCCATTCATGGGATGAAACAAAAGATGTCCTAAAGCGCGTATGGCTCTACATTATAATAGGCGTTGGTATTGGCGCAGGAATTCATGGCTTTGTCCCGCAAGAATGGTTCATAGCCAATGCAAGCGAAGATAACCTCTTTGCTGTACCACTCGCCGTTATCATGGCCGT
>JAGLKL010000016.1 GCA_023141075.1 Alphaproteobacteria bacterium | reverse complement strand
ACTTTGGCGATGTAAACTTTTTGTGTTCTGCGGCGCTCAAATTGCAGGTTGATATTACGGTGGCTTGCTGCGTTCATAGCCATGACAATAACACCGGAAGTTGGTTCATCAAGGCGGTGGGCTATGCGTGCCCGCGGATGGAGCGCTTGCACTCTGCTTTCAAGGCTATCAGCGTGTTCAGCTTTTCGCCCGGGGACTGTTAAAAGGCCGCTTGGTTTATTCAAAACCAAAATATCCTTGTCCTGAAAAAGAATATCCAGAGGCTTTTGCGAAGGGTTATATATAAATTCAGCTGGCGGCTTGCGCGTAAAAGTCACGTTTCTAAGGCTTTATTCCTGATTCAATTTCTTTACTTTATGTATTTGATATAGCATAAATACAAGAGATTTCTGCAGCAATCCGTATGTGAAAGTTGCGCGAGCCTTAAAATAACATGACACTATGAAACTTATGACTAAATATATATTTCGCCTTCTAGGGGTTTTCACCTTTTTTCTGACTTTTGGTCTGGCCGTTCTTATAGCTCCGGACGTAGCGTTCGCTCAGTATCACGGAGCGTATTCAGGACAACAAGATACCAAGAAAAAAGAAGAAACGAAGCCCCAATATCCCAAGATTTTTTCTTCACGGGTGACCAGCGTACAGCAGACCCAGAAACTTGATGAGATATATGACGGGCTTTATACTTCGCTATGGAATTATGCGATTAGTGACTTCAATTATCAAAAACAGCTTTACGAACAAATTGCCAATGAACGTTTTCAGATAACCCGTTATTCCGGAGAATTTTCCGATATATTGGAAAAATCTATGAAAAATCTCAATGAAAACCACAATAAGATGAAAAAGGCTCTCGAAGACGCTGACCGCGAATATAACTATATCAGGAAACGTGTTCGTGAATCCGATCATGAAACGCTTGATGAATTATGGCCGAATAAAATTGACGAATACAAAAAAACCGCAGACGAATATTTCGAAATGCAGCACTCTTTCCTAAAAACATATAATGGTCTGGTAGCGTTTATTCTTGCACAAGGTGGCGGCTATTATTATGAAAGCAAAAGCCAAGCACTCAAATTTTATAAGTATGGTGTTTATGAGTATTACGGTAATACAGTTGATGAATTGCGTAAAATAACCTATGAGCAAATAAAGCTGCTTAAAGGACACGTTCCTGCAGCTATGGATCCTGCGTTGCTTAAATAGACTGATATTCTTCGCTTATGGGTTTAGACCCTAAATAACGAAATAGATATGCAAATGAAACCGTCACCATCTAGGGTCTAAACCCACAGTTTTTATACAATTCTGTGACAAAATAAAAGGAAAGAAGCTATGGGTTTAGACCCTAAAAGGAACCCATCAAAACAAAGCGGGAGCGGCTTTTTTCTGATCGCAGGACTGGTGTTGTGCCTATTTCTTGCTCTGGGTATCGGATTATATTTGCATCAGATCAATGTGCAACAAGCCACTGTCATTGCACAACAAGAACAGGAATCGGCAAAGCTCGAAACTCAAAAAGAAAAAGAAAGAGAAAAACGTAAAATAGAAATACAGGCACTGTTTGACACGTATCTCAATGCTTTTAAAAGTGAACTTGTTCACAAAGCCAGTATCTATAAAAAGACGCGCAAACTCCTTAAGAACCTCATAAGACCGAATAATTTCAGAACCCCGGAATTCGCCAAAGAAAATTACGCCTTGTTTAAAGAGAGCCTCGCGCCCTCTTTGCGTGAAAAATCTACTGAGATGATTGCTATCTTTGAGCGTTATTCAAGCCAGATAGAAAAAGAGCTGGATGATGATGAAGATGATTTGCAGACGCTTTTTCTGGATCAATGGAGAGATATGGCGAAAGAGCAGCTTGACACTTACGTTGACTTTTTTGCCCGTGAAGAAGAAATGATTCTGGCATATGACGAGCTCGTCACTTTTTACTATACCCGCTCAAAGCGTTACATCGTTGATGAAGAAAAAAACAAATTTATTTTTTCTACTCCTGAAGACAAAGTGAAAGCTCAGTCTTTGCTGGAACGTGCTTTGGAATTACAAAAGCCGGAACAAGAAACAGAATAGCGATGTCACTGTCACTGAATAATAATACCTATCAGGGTTTCTTTTTGTTTTTTTGACAATGCTTTTATTTCGGCTTCTCGCCGCGAGGCGCTTGAGCGGTTCGGTTGATTTTCGTGATAGACCAGTTCTACAGGTCTGCGTCCTTTTGTGTATTTTGCCCCTTTTCCTGCATTATGCTGCTCTATGCGCCGGGTGAGTGAATTTGTAATGCCGGTATAATATGAACCATCAGAGCAGCGCAGAATATAAACGATCCAATAATTCATTTTAGATCCTGATCCTAGCCGTAGCTAATATAATCCGCTGCCTGTGGAAACTGCAGAAGGTTGTTGCACACCGGGTGTAACCGGTGTTGTTCTTGACGACTCTCCCTGCCTGGAAGTACTATCGGCATTATATGTATCGTAGATGTCATAAGCGCCATATCCATAAGCGGACATTAAAGAAATACCGGATTCATTGAGGATATACATATCATCACCCGGCTCGGTTCCACTCAGGAAAGACTCCCATATGACGTTTTCATCTCCGAGCCGCGCACGCACCCCTGTTTTGACATTGATGCGGATATTCTTGATGCCTTCGGGTTTTCGGAACGGTGTTGGTGGTTGATCTAAAAGTGCTTTCTCCATAAAATTTTTGAATATCGGCACAGATACAGACGAACCTGTCTCGCGTTTTCCTAAAGATCTGGGATTGTCAAATCCGGCAAATACACCAACGACCAAGTCCGGGGTAAAGCCGACAAACCATGTATCTCGCGATTCATTAGTGGTTCCGGTCTTTCCTGCCAATGGACGTTTTAATGATTTGAGACGTATACCTGTTCCGCGTTGAACCACCCCTTCCATTATAGAGACCATCTGGTATGCGGTTCTGGGATCGGCGATTTGTTCACGGTTATCGGGAATGTTGGGGACTGCTTGTTGTTCCCATTTAATCATTGATCCACATGCATGACAGGGACGCTCATCATGTTTAAAAACAGTGCGCCCGTAGCGATCCTGAACTCTGTCGATAAAAGTAGGAAAAATCTTTTTGCCGCCATTGACGATCATGCCGTATGCCGAAGTAAGACGGAGAAGTGTTGTCTCTGTTGCACCCAATGAGTTTGCAAGAAGAAACTGCATATTATCCGTAATGCCGAAATGATCCGAATATCTGGCAATTAGTTCCATACCAAGAAAATCCGCCAAACGCACTGTCATCAGGTTTCTGGATTTCTCGACACCCCTGCGCAATGTCGTAGGCCCGTAAAATTCATTGGAATAATTGGTCGGCTTCCAAGTGCCTGCTACTTCATCTTCAAGCACAAAAGGTGCATCCAAAATCAGCGTTGCGGGTGTAAATCCTTTATCTAGAGCGGCAAGATAGACAAATGGCTTAAAGGCCGATCCGGGCTGACGCTTAGCCTGAGTTGCCCGGTTAAATTCACTTCCTCCATAGCGGTAATTCCACCCGCCTTGCATTGCCAATATGCGCCCGGTATGCGGATCAATCGCTATTAAAGCGCCTTGAATATCGGGAACCTGACGCAGAAGGTAAATATAAGGCTTGTCAGAGTTTTGTTCTTCCTGATCTGCCTCTATGGGTTTCGGCTCGACCATAATCACCGCTCCGACACTTACGACCTGTTCAAGAGAAATCACAGTTTGGCCAAGCTCATAGCCTTCATTTTTGTATTCACGCGCCCACTTTGTATCTTCCAGCGTTATTATTCCAGCTGATTTAGTAACGGCAAAACCAATATTTGCTTTATCTTTGTTTACACTCAAAACCACAGCCAAATCCCAGTTTTTAAGCATTCCCTCCTGACGCTTGATATCGGACAGTTTTTTACGCCAATCATCCAGACTATCCAATGCGGCAACAGGTCCACGCCAGCCATGGCGTGTATCGTACTTTATAAGCCCTTCCCGAAGAGATTCTTCGGCAATGCTCTGTAGCTTCGGATCAACTGAAGTCTTGACTACCAAACCGCCTTTATACAGGCTATCCTCACCATAACGTTCAGAAAGTTCCCGGCGCACTTCTTCGGCAAAGTAGGGAGCATCTACGCGTTCGCTGGTATCTTGTTTTATCTGCAAGGGGACAAGTCTGGCCATTTCAGCTTGCGATTTAGTTATATAACCTTCAACCTCCATCCTGCCGATCACCCAATTACGCCGTTCCAATGCTTTTTCGTGATTGCGCACCGGATGATAATTATTCGGCGCTTTTGGCAATGCTGCAAGATATGCAGCTTCAGCTATGGTTAGTTCATCAAGCGCTTTGTCGAAATAATAGAGCGCGGCTGCCCCAACACCATGCGCACCGCCACCAAGATATATCTGGTTAAGGTAAAGCTCCAATATCCTTTTTTTTCCGAGCGTTTTGTTCATCCGGTAAGAAATAATGGCTTCCTTCAATTTACGTTTATAAGAGACTTCATTGGTGAAAAAGAAGTTCTTGGCGACCTGTTGGGTTATTGTCGAAGCGCCTTCAGGACGACGATTTAAACCCAGTATTTTATTGGTAATGTTTTTGACCAAAGCACGGGCGATAGCTTTCATGTCAACACCGTTATGCTGGTAGAAATTCTGGTCTTCTGCGGCAATGAAGGCTTTTTTAACAAGATTGGGAATAAAAGCAATAGGAACGAAGACTCTTTTCTCCTGTGCGAACTCGGCCATAAGATGCCCATCTCCGGCATAAAGCCTTGTAACTATTGGCGGTTCGTAGTTGCGAAGCTGATTATGGTCAGGCAAATCTTTGCCATAGTAATCAAGCACATAAACAACACCGCCGACCGCCATGATTGTGCTTAGGAATCCCAGTGAAAACAGGTATAAGAAAATACGTCCAAGAATTTTCATTTTGTTTTGTCCAACTTCCCAGAAAATCAACTACACTACGCCACGCGGCGCGTAATAGGCCCATCGGCTCGTCCGTGAATAAACTGTTCAACATGTTCACTGCCGGAATGATCGAGATCGCCAACTGATCCGCTCCAGATAATACGCCCTTCAAAAATCATCGCAATATAATCCGCAATTTTCCGGGCGCTAGCCATATCATGTGTGATGGAAAGCGCCGTTGCACCAAGATCCTGCACCTGATCTACAATCAGGTCGTTAATAACGTCGGCCATAATGGGATCAAGCCCTGTGGTAGGTTCATCAAAAAAGATGATTTCAGGAGAAGTTGCTACAGCACGTGCAAGTCCTACACGTTTTTGCATACCTCCGGAAAGTTCCGCCGGAAAAAACTCTGCTACATCAGGTGAAAGTCCCACAGCGCAAATTTTCTCAATAGCGATTTCGCGTGCCTGTTTTTTGTTCATGCCCTGACCGTGAATAAGCCCAAATGCAACATTTTCCCATATGCGCAGGGAATCAAACAAAGCCCCTCCCTGAAACAGCATGCCGAATTTTTTCATGAACTCTCCGCGCGTTTTGATATTACAGCCTGCACTTTCCTGCCCATCAATAAGGATAGAGCCGCTATCTGCTTCCAGTAAACCCAGAATGCATTTGAGCATCACGGATTTCCCTGTTCCAGAACCGCCGATTACCACCATCGACTTGCCTGCCGGTACATTAAGACTCAGATTGTTTAGCACACGGTTAGAACCAAAAGACTTGCTGACCTTGGAGAGAACAAGTTTATTGTCTTGCGTGTTTGTGTTTGCATGCACATCGTTCATGAGAAAAATATCTGCGTTAAAAGATAGTTAAAGATCAAAATTAAAATAGAGGAAGAAACAACCGCATTGGTAGTAGCCGCCCCCACGCCTTGCGCACCACGCGCCGAGTTAAATCCGTGATAACAGCCCATAATTGAGACAATAAAGCCAAAAACGGCAGCTTTCCACAGCCCTGAAACAACATCCATACGCGTAATAATATCCCACGTCTGAGTCAAATAACTGCCTGCGCTAAAACCCAGAGAATGGATGGACACGACATAACCGCCATAAACCCCGATAATATCACCGATCAGCACGAGAGCCGGAAGCATTATGGTTGCTGCCAGTACGCGCGGGGCAATGAGATATTTAAACGGATTAACCGAGAGCGTACGCAGAGCATCAATTTGCTCAGTTACGCGCATTGTCCCTATTTCCGCCGCGATGGCAGCACCGACTCGACCCGCGACCATCAACCCGGCCAGCACAGGGGAAAGTTCACGTGTGATTGATAACGCCACCACCCCGGCAATCGCGCTTTCCGCGTTAAAGCGGGTAAAGCCCGTATAGCTTTGCAGAGCCAGAACCATCCCGGTAAATAGCGCGGTCATACCGACCACCGGCAGAGAATAATAGCCTATATCGGTGAGCTGGCGCAAAAGCTGGAACGGGTAAAATGGCGGGGTAAAACAATGTTTGACGCTTCTGGCGACAAATCTTGCAAGCTTCCCAACGACTGCCAGGAAATCCAGAAAATTCGCGCCTATTTTATTAAAAGAATCAAGGACTGTTTCAACAATCATGCAACCTTCCATACAGCTTTCTTTTTGCACAACTTCGGGAACGCCGCCCTATATTAGCCGCATTTTGTGAATTAGGATGCAAAGGCTGTGATATCATTCGCTTATTTTTAGTAAGATGTTTTGCTAGACATTAGAGAAAATATGGATTGCAGTCTATACTGAATATATAGGATTGCGGCCTCCTTCCACTGAAAAATTAGATGATACCTGACGTTATGCCGATTCTTATTTTAAAGAATGATATCAATGCGATATAAAAGCTGTGGGTTTAGACCTTAAGTTTCAATCTCGAAAATAGCGTCTATTTCAACGGCGACTCCTAAAGGCAAAGACGATGCACCGACAGCAAAGCGTGCATGCTTACCCGTTTCGCCCATAACTTTGCCGATAAGATCGGAAGCACCGTTAATAACCAAAGGCTGGTCGGTAAAATCAGGCGTGCAATTCACAAAACCACCTAATTTTACGCAGCGTTTAACTCGTGACCAATCACCGCCGACTGCCTCATTGACCTGTGCCAGAATATTCAGTGCACACGCTTCGGCTGCCTTAACGCCCTCTTCCAGGCTAAAATCCTCGCCAAGCCTGCCCATATTCATTTTTTCTCCGTTTATAAAGGGAATCTGCCCGGATATATGAACCAGATTACCTGTAACAATATAAGGGACATAATTTGCCGCAGGAGCTGCCACTTTTGGTAGTTCACGGTCACACTCACTTAATTTTTCTTTCAAAGACATTTTTCGTATTTCACCTTTTCGTTTTTGGGAAGCTCTGCCATAATTGCAAAAAAGAGCCGTAATTGTAAATGGTATGAATGAATTAATGAAAAACCCGTTTAAATTTTTTGGTATATTGTCCCCAGCGCATATCCTGCTCTTTACAGCCGTCGCACAAGGTAAAAAGGTCGGTAAGGATGGTTACGGGAACACCTATTATGAGGCAAGCCCTCGTAAAAACTATAAGCATACAAGACGTTGGGTAATGTATAAGGGTGAACCGGAAGCCAGCACGGTGCCTCCTGAATGGCATGGTTGGCTGCATCATCAAACAGACATCCTGCCGGGGGATGAACAAGAATCCTACCGATGCCAGTGGCAAAAACAGCCACAAGCAAACATGACCGGAACTAATCACGCTTACCGTCCGCCTGGGCATTTGCTCGCTGAGGGACAGCGTCCTAAAACCACCGGAGATTATGAGCCATGGACTCCGGATGAATGATTTTTTGGCTTAAATATTAGGGTCTAAACCCACAGCTTTTATCTATTCTGCCTGTAATTTGTGGAATATAACTCGTGTTAGAGGCTTTACGGTGCTAGCGGAGTCGTGTTAATTTTTAGATGGATGAATTGAAGTTTTTTACTCTTTACCCTTAAGTTAATATGGATAGTGTCATATGAAGCGTAGTCTTGTCGAAACGATTCTAGGAGCTGTTGTCTTGTTGGCTGCGGGGCTGTTTTTGCTCTACAGCATAAAAACAGCGGATATCGCCAATACGGATGGATATGAAGTCACAGCTGATTTTTCCAGCATTGGTGGGCTTAAACCCGGTGATATCGTCCAGATCAGCGGGGTGAAGGTTGGTACAATCTCACGGGTGGAACTTGTGCCTGATATCTATCTTGCGCGGGTTCATATAAATATCCGTGAAGAATATAAAATACCGACAGATACGGCCGCACTCATTACAAGCGAAGGCCTGCTTGGCGGACAATATATGGCTCTTGAGCCGGGCGCCGATGAAGAAATGATCGCGCCGGGTGGTGTTATCCAATATACGCAAGCTCCGCAAAATCTTGAGCAACTTTTAGGGCAATTTATTTTCAGCATGCAAGATGATGATGGCAGTGATGGTGAGCTATAAGCCCAAGATCAATGCTCTTTTTCTGGTAGCCCTGATTACCTTTGTATGCATAGTGGCCACACCTCGCACTATTCTTGCGCGGGAAATGATCGAACATCCACGCGTTAAATTACAATCTCTGGATAAGGTTACGGCGCGAACAATGACTTTTGAAGCAGATGTTGGTTCTACACTGCGCTTTGGTTCACTTTATATTCGCGTACAAAAATGTAAAAAGTCCTCTCCTATAGACGAACCAGAATCGGCAGCTTTCCTGCAAATATGGGAAGTTGATCCCGGCGCTGAACCGGAGTGGGTTTTTAGCGGATGGATGTTTTCTTCCTCCCCGGCACTTTCAGCCATGGATCACCCGATTTATGATGTGTGGGTGCTGGACTGCCTGAGCGATGAGAACACACCGATCCAGCTTGCCCCCCCGGAAGAAAGTGGAAACGAGGTGGAAAATGGTGAAGAGACAGAAACCCCGGAAAAGGAAAAAAGCCAGAAAGTAGATTCTACGACCATCGGAGATATCTTCTCTCCTTGAGATCAAATTTATACCATATAAGTGAAACTACTATATCTGTCCAAAAATTATTTCAGACGGGTGGTATGATTTTGATTCATGCCTTAGTTTTCTAAATTTTTTCTGTTTCCCGCATAGCAAAATAGTTATCAATTAGTGTTTTTTCGTCTACATCTTTAACGTTAAATTTGCACTTCTTGCGGAGTGCCGGTTCCAGAGCTTGTATGTATTCCTTATGAGAAACTTCATAAACGCCAAATTGCTGCAGATGGTCATTGACAAATTGTGTATCCAGAACTTCAAACTCTGCGTGATATAGCCGCGCAGCAAGATGAACAAGTGCGACTTTGCTGGCATCGCGCTGCACTGAATACATGCTCTCGCCAAAAAATGCTGCGCCGATCGCCAGCCCGTATAACCCTCCTACCAACTCGCCGCCCTGCCAACATTCCAGTGAGTGTGCATACCCCTGTTCATGCAGCGCAATGAATGTTTCTACGATCTCTTCATTGATCCATGTTTCGGGACGGACGGACGTTTCCGCTGCACATTCCCTAATGACTAGTGTGAAGGCCGTGTTAACCCGGATCTCGTAAGGCTTGCCTTTAAGCTTCATCTGGCGCACAGACTTTGCCAAGCGCTTAGGAATATGCATTTTTGTTATTGATAGCTGACCCCGGTTTTCCGGACATACCCAGTCTATATAGGGGCTATCCTTGCTCTGTGCCATAGGAAACAACCCTTGCGAATAGGCCGCTATTAAAATCTCTGGTGTTAATACAATCTGCATTTCTCATATGCCATTGTAAAGGATAAATTCTATTGCTTTTTTCTTACGTTTTTCACTCAGCCTTCGATAGTGCACCAATTTTTTCTGATAAAACGCTGGATTCTTCTTCTGCTTTTTTGGCCAGTTTTTGCTCCAACCAGTGGATTGTGTAATCCCCGGAAATAAATTCAGGCTGCTCCAAAATCCAGCCTTGCAGCGGCAGTGTCGTTTTTACACCTTCAATTACTGTCTCACGAATAGCACGCTTTAGGCGCTCGATGCATTCCCTGCGATCGCGCCCATGCACTATCAGCTTACCGATCATGGAATCATAATAAGGCGGGATGGCATAGCCGCCGTAAATTGCGCTGTCAAAGCGCACACCCAGACCACCGGGCGCGTGATATTGGGTGATTGTACCAGGTGATGGAATAAAGGTTTCAGGATCTTCGGCATTAACGCGAATCTCAATGGCATGGCCTCGGAGCTTTAATCCTATTTTATTACAGACAGAAAGCGGCTCGCCTGCTGCGACACGGATTTGCTCTGCGACCAGATCAATGCCGGTGACCATCTCTGTAACCGGGTGCTCTACCTGAATGCGAGCATTCATTTCCATGAAATAGAATTCTCCGTCTTCATATAAGAATTCGATGGTTCCTGCACCCTCATATCCTAACCCACGCACAGTCTCGGCTGCCAACTCGCCTATATATTTGCGCTCTTTCTCATTAAGCACCGGAGAAGGACATTCTTCGAGAAGTTTCTGGTGTCGGCGCTGAATCGAGCAATCGCGTTCCCCTAAATGCAAGGCATTGCCGTGACTATCGCCGAATATCTGGATTTCGATGTGGCGTGGTTTTTCCAAGAATTTTTCAATATAGACCGTATCATCGCCAAAATTTGCTTTGGCTTCACTGCGTGCCGTATTAAAGGCTTCGGCAAACTGACTTGCTTCTAGCACGACTTGCATACCTTTTCCACCACCGCCATTGGCCGCTTTGATAAGCACAGGGAAACCCATTTCCTCGGAGATGCGCAAACCCTCTTCGACGTTTTCCACGCTGCCTTCAGAACCGGGAACGACAGGAAGACCAAGTTCCTGCACGGTTTTTTTAGCGACAATTTTATCGCCCATCTTTTCAATTAGTTCCGGCGAGGGTCCGATAAAGGTAAAACCGTGTTCTTCCACCATGCGGACAAATTGCGCATTTTCCGATAAAAATCCATAGCCAGGATGGATAGCATCTGCGCCCGTAAGCGCCGCCGCTGTGAGAATTGCAGGAATATTCAGGTAGCTATCTCTGGCCTGAGGGGGGCCGATACATACCGATTCGTCGGCAAGCCGCACGGACATGGAACTAGCGTCAGCTGTGGAGTGAACGACCACTGTTTCAATACCCATCTCGCAGCAAGCACGAATAATGCGCAAGGCAATCTCTCCACGGTTGGCAATTAAAACTTTTTTGAACATCTGACTTTAAGAGCTCCTCACCATAGGATTATTTATGCAAATAATAACCGATCGTTATTCAACCAGCATCAGCACATCACCGTATTCTACCGGCTCACCGTTTCCGACCATGACCTGCATTACAGTGCCGGGTTTTTCTGCCTTGATCAGGTTCATTACTTTCATGGCTTCGATAATTAACAGTGTATCGCCAACGCTCACCCGATCACCTTTTTTCACAAAATGCGGTGCTCCCGGCTCTGATTGCATATAGGCCGTTCCCACCATTGGTGACTTAACAGCCCCCGGATGCGATGAATCAATTTGCTTGGAGACTTCTTCTCCTGTTGCTTGCCCCGGAATTGTCGGATCAGAAGACATTGAAGCCCCAGATGCGACAGCATGCTCCCCGGCAAGGACTGCCATGCCTTTGCTCACTCTGACAACTTGCTCGCCTTCAGCTACTTCAATTTCCGTTAAACCGGTTTCATCTAACAAATTAGCCAGTTCTCTGATCGCATCGGAATCTATTTTCATCGATAATTCTTATTGTTGTTTTATAAATACTTGCTTCCGTTCATTTTGTATCATTCTCAATACAAAAAACTGTAAAGAATGTCAAAGCATTGCCGCGTTCTCTTATAAAACTTCTTTTAGTTTTTCAAGAGCCAAAACATACCCTTGTGCCCCTTGGCCGCAGATACTGTGTGTTGCAACAAATTCTACGTATGAGATATGGCGAAATGCCTCTCTCTTTTTTGGATCGGATATGTGCAGCTCTATTATCGGACAGGCTAGTAATTTAAGGGCGTCGTGAATGGCCAGAGATGTATGTGTATAGGCTGCCGCGTTTATTATAACTGCACTAAATTCTTGTCTATATGCTTCTTGAATCCAATCAACCAACTGTCCTTCGTTATTAGATTGCCGAAAATCTATTTCAAAACCCAGCTCTATTGCACGACCACGGCACATCTTTTCGATGTCCTCAAGCGTTTCATGACCGTATATGTCCGGTTCGCGAACACCCAGCATATTCAAATTCGGGCCGTTTAATATCATGACTTTAGTCATTCGTTTTTCCTATTCGTTCCCGCATTCGTTCAAATTTCCAAAAAAGCTCTGTTTCCAAATGCTTACCAAGGGCAATACTCGCGAAAAAAATATAACGTAGTTTGATCTTCTTCATAATACTCTCTTAATTTACGGTAGGCCATGTAATTTCCAAAAAGAAACAGGGAGAGGCAAAGCTTCGCCTATCCCTGACACCGAAAATTGCGTTTTATCTAAAAAGCCGGAAGCTATGTATAATATTATTTTGCTTTGTCTGCTTCTCTGGCTTTCTTAACTGCGTCTAGCAAACCTTTTTTGCCAATATAACCCGGATAAATATTATCGCCGATTACAAATCCGGGCGTTCCGCGAATTCCAAGCGCTTGTGACATTTTTCTGATTTCTGAGATGGCCGTTTTAACTTCTTCGCTTTCAGCATCTATTTTGAGTTTCTCTAT
>JAGLKL010000159.1 GCA_023141075.1 Alphaproteobacteria bacterium | reverse complement strand
GCAGGAATTGTTGTTATTCTTGCGGAATCTCTGTTTTTTTAAAAGAGGATGGATGTGAACAATAATATTGAAAAACTTAGTGATATGCTTAGAAAAAGGCGTTTGATTCTGGTGAGTGTCGAAAGTTGCACAGGAGGAATGTTTGCAGCAGCAATAACGGATTTACCAGGTTCCTCTGACATATTTGATAGGGGACTTATAACTTATTCCAATGCAGCAAAACAAGATTTACTAGGCGTTACTCCCGAGACATTGGAGCGTTACGGTGCAGTGAGCGAAGAATGTGCAAACGAAATGGTTCTGGGTGCAATAAAAAATAGCGAGGCAAATGTAGCTCTCGCCATAACGGGCATTGCAGGCCCGAGCGGCGGTGCACCGGAAAAACCAGTTGGTTTGGTATATATTGCAACATGTATGCGCGGATATGAACCAAATGTCGCTGAATATAATTTTTACGGGGATCGGGGACAAGTGCGCGCACTAGCTTGTGCTAAAGCTTTTGACCTCTTGGTTCAGGCTATTGATGCCACGTGTAGTAACACAGATAATTAATTATTCAAGTTACCATATTTTTTCTCGCGTGCCTCTTTAAGCTTTATAAAATATTCCCCCGCGTGGTGTGAAGAGCGCGTCAGCGGAGTAGCAGAGACCATTAAAAAGCCCTTGGCATAAGCTTTTTTCTCAAACACTTTGAATTCATCAGGCGTCCACCACTTCATAACCGGCGTATGTTTAGGAGTTGGTTGCATATACTGACCAATGGTGATGAAATCAACGTCTGCGCTGCGCATATCATCCATGACCTGCAGCACTTCTTCCATGCTTTCGCCCAATCCAACCATCATACCGGATTTTGTAAACATAGTCGGATCAACCTCTTTCACGCGTTCAAGCAAACGCATAGAGCGAAAATAACGCCCACCCGGACGAATTGTCGGGTAAAGTCTTGGTACAGTCTCAAGATTATGATTAAAAACATCAGGCTTAGCCCGAACGACATGATCAATATCCCTGTTATTACCTTTAAAGTCACCGGGTAAGACCTCAATCGTTGTCCCTGGGCTTTTTATACGGATAGCTTGAATGGTCTTAACAAAATGATCTGCGCCGCCATCTTCCAAGTCATCGCGGTCAACAGCAGTTACCACAACATGTTTCAGCCCCATCTGCTTGACGGCAACACCAATTCGCAAAGGTTCCGTTTTATCGACTTGATCGGGTTTTCCAGTAGCCACATTACAAAAAGCACAGGATCTGGTGCAGACTTCGCCTAGAATCATAAAGGCCGCATGTTTGTGTCTCCAGCACTCCCCAATATTCGGACAGCCCGCTTCCTCACAGACTGTTGTCAAATGCCCTTTGCGCACAATTTCCAGAGTTTCTGTAAATTTTTTCCCTTGCGGTGCGGACACACGCAACCAATCAGGTTTTCTGCCTGAAGGCTGATCCGGATTTTTTTGTTTTTCCGGATGACGTTTGGCTTTGTTCAGTAGTTTCCGGTTATAGGTCATTTCTTTTCACAAATAGCTATAACGCTCAGCCCGAAAAACCGATTAAACGGGAAAAATAATTTTCTCTCAACATCATGAACAAAAATAAGTGTCTTATTGACCCACTCGGGATATATCTTAAGCTCGCTTTTTCCTTCAATTTCCCCTTTTTTCATCAATAGGTTTTTAATCAAGCGAATAACGGCAACAATTGGAAACAGGGTTGCAAAAAAGTAACGGCTTTCTATTGGCGTAAGCCCGGCTTCTCGAATAGCTTTCTCTAAGCGTTTGATAGTATAGCGCCGGTAATGCTCTAAAAACACATCATGCCCGGACCAGACAAACTGGAAAGCCGGCACAGTAATAAGAACTCTTCCGCCTTCAGGCATGGACTCCGTATATTGTTTTAGCAAAGCCACATCATCAGGCACATGCTCTAAAACATCCATCATCAAAATTAGAGACTGCGTTGTTTTATCCAGAGACTTCACAAAACGTATAGGCTTGTCACCATGCATTTCTTCGCGTTCTTCAATATAGCCCGGATCAACACAAACAGCACCTTGGCACATATTGTGATCAATAAGCTGGCGGGAGAAAACACCGGAGCCGGCACCAACATCCAGTACTTCATCAACTGACAGATTTCCCCCAAGGAATGCCCGCATAGCGCGTCCTTTTGAGACATAATACCAGTGCAAATTTATTTTATCGCCAAGAATATCCTCTTCTTTAATATCCATAAAAAAGCCCTTTTTTTAAATTAGAGAGGATACCTATATGCCAAATGGCTAGAAATGTATAGCTTTTCCGTAGGCAGAAAGGACGCTCTCATGCATCATTTCTGATAATGTCGGGTGCGCAAAAATGGTGTGCATCAGTTCGCTTTCCGTCGTTTCCAGCGTCTGAGCAATGCCATAACCCTGAATCATTTCGGTAACTTCCGCGCCGATCATGTGTGCACCCAGTAATTCCCCTGTCTTGGCATCAAAGATTGTTTTAATCATGCCTTCCGGTTCACCCAAAGCCACAGCCTTTCCATTAGCCATAAACGGGAAACGTCCAACTTTGATTTTATATCCCTGCTCTTTGGCCTTGCTTTCTGTCAAACCAACAGAAGCAACTTGCGGATGACAATAGGTGCATCCCGGTACGCGTAAGGGATTAAGTGGATGTACGTCTTTTTCCCCTGCAATTTTTTCAACACAAATTATGCCTTCATGTGAAGCTTTATGCGCAAGCCATGGAGCTCCAGCAACATCACCTATCGCATAAACGCCTTTTTCCGCAGTTTCCAACCATTCATTTGTAACAATATGGCCACGATCCAGCTTCACTTTCGTGTTTTCAAGCCCTATACCTTCAGTGTTGGCAACAATACCTACAGCCATCATTACATTGTCAACGGTCAGAACTTTATTGCCTTTTGGCGTTTCGATTGTTGCTTTTACGTTTTCAGCGGATTTATCAAGCTTTGTTACTTTAACGCCGGTCATAATCTTTATGCCCTGCTTTTCAAAGGATTTTTGCGCCATAGCAGAAATTTCTTCATCTTCCACCGGCATGATACGGTCAACAACTTCGGCAACCGTTACATTGGCTCCCAATGCATTATAAAAATTCGCAAACTCGATACCAATGGCTCCAGAGCCAACAACCAACAAGGATTTTGGCATTTTCTCAGGCGTCATAGCTTCTTTATAAGTCCATATCTGTTTGCCATCAGGCTCAAACCCCGGAAGAACGCGTGCCCGCGCCCCTGT
>JAGLKL010000158.1 GCA_023141075.1 Alphaproteobacteria bacterium | reverse complement strand
ACGGCACGGTAAATTTTTGCATCTGTACGTTCAAACAGCTTGACCGTAGCTATGGCTACGCTCTACGCTGTTTTCGCGTGCATCTCTCAAAAATTTTTTCGCGCAGAATGGATAAAGGCTATGGGTTTAGACTCTAGATGAAGGGGAAAAGCCTTCATAATTCTGTCTCACCCTAACTGTGATTAATGCCATGCTCAATAGATTTTTTTCTATAGTCACTTTCTTTTACTCTTGCAGCAAACGCAAGCGTCGCACGGCAAAAATAAAAGGAAGAAGTTATGCTGGTGCATTACAGGTTCTTTTCGTTTTTTTTGGTCTTTTATTTTTGATTTCTTTACCCAAAAACGCACAATCTCAACAATGTGATGCTCCCTATGAAACGATAACGCGCTTTGATAAGCCAGAACCGGGTGCAGCAATGATCTGGCAGACTTTTTATAATCAATACGGCACTGTGGTAAAGGAACGGCAGGCACGCTTTGCTTCCTCTTATGGCTTGGATAACGGGGATGTCCTTGTTGTTGGCCGGGTGCAATTAATGAAGAATCTGCACCCGTCTCTTCTTTTGGTGCAGTTTAATGACAGGGGGCGCGACAAGTGGGAAAAAATACACAGCATGCCCAATATGAAAGAAATTGTGAAAATAGTTCCTAATGGTGAGGGGAGTGCTGTTCTGGTCAATATGGCAACGCCGGAAGGTTACCGATATTTCTGGATTGGGTTTTTTGATAAAAACGGGAGCCTAAAATCGTCTCAAACTTTCAAAGATAAGGAGTTTGAGTTGCAAGCAAATGATATACATCCATCGATTGATAATGAAGGATGGGTGTTGCCGGTCAATGTTATGCGAAAATGGGGTGATGAATCGGCTCAGTCACAGAAAAACGCTTCGATCTATTTATTAAATAAGGATGGCAAAAAGGCCGGAATGCGATCTTATATTTTGGGACTGAAAACGGAGCTAACGCATGTAGAGGCTCATAGCTTCGAAGGAGATAGGAAGGGGTATATCGCTACGGGGCATTTCGAAAATGATGCGAAGAAAAAAATAGCGTGGGTGATGCGTCTTAATCAGGATTTGTCCATGGCTTGGCAGAGAGAGTACGGACGGGGGTTATCGGCCAAATTGATTAGCGCATCTGTAGATAAAAACGGGAACGTACTTATCGCAGGTGACGTGAATTCAGCCGAATCAAATATGCAGGGTGCGTGGCTTGCAAAGCTTGACAGTGAGCATGGTAATATGAGTTGGCAGCGTTATTATGCCAGCAAGGAAGAAAACTACAATTATTATGCTCGTGATGTTGCTTGGCATGATGACGGGCGTATATCTTTGCTGATGGTGGGCGAGATGATTGAGCAGAAAAAAAGAGGGGAGAAGAAAAGTGATGACAGCGACCCGTCAGAGGCGGAAAAAAAATATTTCGGGCATTTGCTAACGCTTTCGCCGCGCGGGCTTATTATGTCCGGTGATGCTTTTTATGCGGGGTACGGTTCTTATGTGTCGAGTATGTCACTTGATAAGATCGGGCGGCGCATATTGGTTGGTGATAGCTGGCAAAGATCTTATGCTGAGATTAAGCGGCAAAGGGAAAAGAATGCCCCGGAGGTGGTTCCCTTGAGCGAAGACGGGGAGGTTCACTTGCCGGACGTAAGGCTTTCCGATAAGACGCGTCAGGGTCTGGCTTTATTACAAAAAAAGATATCGGCACAGGACATCATTGAAGAAAAGCCTGAAGAAAAGCAGGATAAAAAAATGTCAGAAAAAAAAGAAAAAGAATTGGCCAAATCTTCTGACGAATCACCTGAGCTATTGCAAAAGGGGTGGGTGTTTATTCCTGAGATGGATAAGACGTACGAAGATCCATGTGAATAGGTATATTTAATTTAATATCAAGGCGTTATTGTGGAAAGCAAAGAAACTAACTTAAGAATAGAGGTGTCGGTTGACTATCATGGTCAGCGCGCGGACAAGGTGTTAAGCGCTTTGTGTGATTTATCGCGCTCGCGTTTGCAGTCTCTTATCAAGGAAGGTGCGGTTTTGCTCAATGATAAAATCCTGAAATCAGCGTCTTTTAAGGTTAGTGAGGGCGATGTTTTTTTACTGCATATCCCTGAGCCTATAAAGGCTGAGCCCTCTCCTGAGAACATTCCTCTGGATATTGTCTATGAAGATGAGGATATGCTTGTGGTGAACAAGCAAGTCGGGCTGGTTGTGCATCCGGGGGCGGGGAACTGGAGCGGGACAATGGTCAATGCGCTGCTTTATCATTGCGGCAGCTCATTATCAGGGATTGGCGGGGTTATTCGTCCGGGGATTGTTCATCGTCTTGATAAGGATACAAGCGGGCTGATTCTAGTGGCAAAGAATGATTCTGCGCATCAGGCACTGAGTGCGCAGCTTGCAGATCGTTCTTTGAGTCGTGTGTATCATGCCCTGATTACAGGGGTTCCAATGCCTTTTAAGGGTGTGGTTGATCGTCCTATAGGGCGGCACAGGCATAGTCGCCTGAAAATGAGTGTTGTTAGTGCTGCGCCGAGGGATGCACGCACGCATTATAAGGTTATTCAGAGCTTTGGTGAGGCGTGTAGTCTGGTTGAATGTCGGCTGGAAACGGGTCGTACTCACCAGATTCGCGTGCATATGGAGGCTTTGAAGCATCCTCTTGTTGGAGATCATCTTTATGGGCCTCAACCTACGCTGTTAAAGTCAAAACTAAAAAAAGAAAAATATGATGAGGAAATCATTGAAGAAATATTGAATTTTCCAAGGCAGGCATTGCATGCGCGAGAGCTGAAATGTGTGCATCCGCGAACGGAAAAACAACTTTCTTTTATAGTACAGATGCCGGATGATTTTTCTAATCTATTGAAATTACTATAAAAACCCGCAAAAAGTTGTATTTACATAAAAAGTGCTGTATCATTAAAGTAGTTTGCAAGAGAATCTTTTAAGCGAAGTGTGTGTTCCAGTCCCTTCCTTTCGATTAAAAGAATTGTATTGAATAAATAAAACGATTTGTATTGAATATATAATAATTAACGAAGAAGGATTATTAAAAAATCCAAAACATTGTAATTTATTGAAGAATATTAATAGCCGCCTTTTTCAGGCGGTTTTTTTTGTCTTAAAATATTGTTGAGGGAGATATGCTAAATATACGTTTAACCGTTATACTACCAAGGATTGATATATAGGTTTTCAGTCCTAATTATTCAGTGATTTCAGGCCAGTGGCGAGCAATATCGTCAA
>JAGLKL010000157.1 GCA_023141075.1 Alphaproteobacteria bacterium | reverse complement strand
CTCCCATACTCGACATTTCTGGTGAGAACCGGAACTTTGATAACGGGGAAGATTTTCCCTTTGATCTGGATTTGTCGGATAGGATCGATTGCAGAAGGGGCTGCCAGTGTGACATCAAAGTTTCTGCGCTGTGCGTCAACATCAATGCGTGTAATATCTACGCTCGCCGGTGCATCGGCAGGCAGGATGATTTTTTGATATTGAGAGGGGATAGAGATTTCATATTCTCCATAAACATGGCTATCATAAAGAGCAGTATGGATGGCTTCCTTGATTTTATCATAACCCACCACAGTAGCCTCGCGACGCAGGGTCACCCGCGTCATAACATCATTAGGCCTCCAAGGGAGATCCAGAGCTTTGGCAATGCGGAATAGTGTCCTAGCATTAAGGACAATCTCTTCTCCGGGCTGTGGAGCATGACCTAAAACACGGTCTTTATTGCGTGGCAGGTCGTAAAAAATGTCACCAAGTTTGATTGTATCATCATTGATTACGCTTTGCTCTTTTAGGCCGATAGCATAAGAAGAAGAGGCCACGGCGGACAAACAAACAAACAGAGCGCCAAGAAACAAAGTGGACATCATCATTTTGTAGTTTTTCTGTTTCATGGTCATGCATCCTTTAGCATCAGGTTATATTTAACGGAGTTGTGTCAAAGCCTGTAACATTTCATCGCTGGTCGAGATGACGTTTGAGTTCATCTCATAGGCGCGTTGGGAGCTAATAAGATCCGTAATGGCCGAAACCACATTTACGTTGGATTCTTCTAAGGCACCTTGTTCAATCGCGCCGAACTGATTCACGCCGGGCGTACTTGTAGAAGGGGAGCCCGACGCGCTTGTTTCCAGATACAGGTTGTTTCCGATGGATTCAAGACCGGCAGGGTTGACAAAAGCGGCTAACTGAAACTGGCCGATAACCTGAGTAGCTGCCTGCCCTCTATAAGCAGCGATAACTTCGCCTTGTGAGTTAATATCAATGCTAACCGCATCTTCAGGAATAGTGATGGATGGAGAAACTATATAACCGTCAATAGTTACAATTTCACCATTCTCATTCATCTGGAACGATCCGTCACGTGTATAAGTTGTTGTCCCGTCAGGCATGTCAATCTGGAAAAACCCGTCACCTTTAATGGCCAGATCCAGATTATTGTTGGTCACAAGCACAGTTCCTTGAGTATGTATCCGGTATACGCCTGCTGCTTTCGTTCCCAGACCAACCTGCAGACCTGAAGGTAGAGTTGTTCCTGAATCCGAAGAACTGGAGCCGGGGCGGTTAAAGTTCTGATAAAGCAGATCGTGGAATACTGCGCGGCTTTGTTTAAAGCCCGTAGTCGACATATTGGCGATGTTATTTGAAATAACATCCACATTTAGCTGCTGTGCCATCATGCCGGTTGCGCCAATATCAAGTGATCTCATGTCTTTAACTCCTTATTCTGAAAAATAACTTTAAATTCTCATTTTATAACACTGTAATAGTTGTATATTCTATGATTCTGTAAGTTTTTGTATTGCCTCTCGCATACGATCGTGCTCGGTTTTCAACATATTTTGCGTGGATTGGAAATTACGTAGAATTTCGATCATACGTGTCATTTCTACGACTGGATTAACGTTAGATCCCTCAACAAAGCCTTGCGCTACAGTAGTATCTTTTGGCTCGATACCGGATTCGGAACTGATATAGGCATTATGCCCCGCAGGTTTCAGGGTCTGGACGTTCGCAAACTCAACGATCCCAAGCTGTGCCACCGGCCCTTTCTCATCAGAAATGACACCATTTTCATCAATGCTGATCTGCGTGGCATTAGCAGGCAGTACAATCATGCTGCCACCGCCCATAACCGGCATATCTGTTGAAGTCACTAATGTGCCGTCTCTACGCATGTGAAAACTGCCATCGCGGGTATACCCGGTCGAACCGTCAGGCCTTTGCACCGTGATAAATCCTTTTCCCACAAGAGCAACATCCAGATCATTACCGGTTTGTGTAAGTGGCCCCGGATCGCTCATCTGGTATTGCCCGTAATCGGAAACAAAAGATAAAGGATCATCGCCTTTGACAGGGTCGGAAATATATTCCCTGAAAACCGGGTTTTGTCCTCTAAAGCCCGATGTATTCATATTGGCAATGTTGTTAGCGACAATATCCATATTGGTCCGGAGCGCCATTTGTCGCGATAGCCCTATGTAAATACTGTTTTCCATTTTCTAATGTTGCCTTTAAAAATCTAACCGCTGTGGTGTCCCATCCTTAAAAAAGTTACACCGCCACGTCATTACCAATGCAGAGATTGTGCCAAAGAGTAAATGTGTTTTATATCAATGCATTAAACAGAAGTAAGGCGCGAACCATAGGGACGAAGGAGGCGTTTATAGGTAAGAGAAATGGATACCGACATAGCTTTGGGAGGAAAATTTTACCTCTTGGAGCTTTTTCGTTCGTATTGATATTTGTATTTAATACCAATCCGTATTCATTTGATGAATATGAATTAGGAGGTTGCGACTGCAACCCGCGCATTAGCACCCAAGGGCACAAGCGCGAAGCATATGTGGTGTATGAATGTCGATTATCATTCAAAGAATGATAATCAGTATTAAGTGGTTAGACGAAGCCCTAACTTTGGTTTATACTAACACTCGGCTTTAATTAGCGTGCAGCTCTTGCACAAATAACCAACTAGTACCTCTAATAAATGACCACTTAAAAAGACCGTCAAGTTCGGACATCAAGGATATCAAACATGGCTGATGAAGAAGACAAAGAAGAAGATGCTGAGGAAGGTGAGGAAGATGAAGATGGTGAAGGTGGTGAGAAGAAAGGTAGTAAACTCAAACTGATCTTGTTTATCCTTGTTCCCATTGTGCTCATCGGGGGCGGAGGTGCTGCGGCCTATTTTACCGGAGCACTGGATTCCTTATTAGGTGTAAAAGCTGCTGATGGCGAACATGCTGAAGGTGAAGATGGTGGCCACGGCGGAGAGGGCAAAGGTGATGGCCATGGTGGTGCTGGTGTGGAAGGCTCCTTTGTTGCAATCCCTCCAATGTTGGTAAATCTGAATACCGATGACGGAATGCCGCGCTTTTTGCGTCTGACGGTACAGCTTGAGTTGGAAAATCCTGACGACCATGATGCGGTAATAGCTGTGTTGCCACGGGTTATTGACCAGTTCCAGACTTATTTGCGCGAACTCAGGGTTCAGGATCTGCGTGGTTCGGCTGGGATTCACCGCCTGCAAATTGAACTGATCTGGCGCGTCAACCATGCCGTTGAGCCTATCGAGATCAAGGACGTTCTCTTTCAGGAAATTCTTATTCAATAAACTAAATAGGGGCTGTCCCAGATAATT
>JAGLKL010000156.1 GCA_023141075.1 Alphaproteobacteria bacterium | reverse complement strand
CGGATTAAAATCTTTTGTATTTCGTGTGACTAAAACAGCGCCTTTTATTTTTGCGCAGGCATAGATTATAGCATCTGGAATTTTGAGTTTGGTTTTACTGCGGATGAGAAGGGCTTGTTCTAAAACATCGTAATCTATTGGAATGATTCCAAAGTTGTCTTCAAGGAAGGTCTTGGCCGGAGCGTGACGTTCTTCAGGAATTCCAACCAAAAATTCTAGCCATGTAATGGCGCTGATATAACGTTTGGGACTGTTATGAATAATTCTGTGTGCTTGATCGATTCCACGAGCATAATCAATCAGAATGCAAGTATCAAAAACCTCTGGTTTGCTATTCATTATAATTATTTTTCCCGGAGTCATGTAACATGAAATTTGTGTCTATGGATGGATATTTTTCGCTCCATTCTTCGCGCAAGGTGTTTTGGAGTTCGAGTGAGTCTGTGTGTTCGTTGTATAAGTCGCTATACAAGCCATATATGTCGTTTGTAATGGGGGAGATGGCAGCGTTTTGTTTTTCCAAATAAGCGTTTACTGAGCGGCGTACTAGCTCCGCTCGAGAAAGGCTTAATTTCGTGCCTATGACATCGAGTGCTTTCACGGCATTTTCTGGTAGATCAACGATTGTGCGCATTGGAATTATCCTAATTAAAAGTGTGACATCATCATACGATAACGGTATCACGTTTTGTTGGGTAAGTCAAAAGCTCATGACGATTCTTATTTTTACAAAATGCTTTGTCCGGTTTTTTCCCAGTCAGCAACAAAAGCAGCCAGACCTTTATCGGTTAGTGGGTGATTATAAAGCTGTTTGATGACTTTTGGTGGAGCAGTCATAACGTGCGCACCCATTTTTGCTGATTCGATGATATGCATGGGGTTGCGGATCGAGGCAACCAGCACTTCCGTATCATATTCGGGATAGTTGTCATAGATGATCAGGATATCAGCGATCAGATCTAGACCTTGAAAGCAGATATCATCAAGGCGGCCAATAAAAGGTGAGATGAACGCGGCTCCGGCTTTAGCGGCTAATAGTGCCTGACCGGAAGAGAAACACAACGTTACGTTTACCAGTGTTCCTTCATCGGAAAGCTCCTTACAGACTTTCAGCCCGTCTTGTGTAAGAGGCACTTTGATGGCTATGTTGTCAGCAATATTGCGCAAGACGTCGGCTTCTTTGCGCATGGTTTTGTAATCTGTTGCTGCGACTTCGGCGCTCACAGGGCCATCTGTTATTTCGCAAATCTCTTTGATTAGAGGAATGAATTCTTTTCCTGATTTTGCGATAATTGATGGGTTTGTTGTAACTCCGTCTAAAAGACCGTACTCTTTTAAGTCCTTGATTTCATTAATGTCAGACGTGTCAGCGAAGAATTTCATGATTATATGCCCTACCCTTGAATAGTTTGATTGTGTGAATTTGTGGCTCAAACCTAGAGGTTTTTGGCTTTGAGAGCAAGACCAAGATTAGATAGAACTGAAAGGAGATAAATGCTAAATACTAAGTATGAATCAAGGGGCATTATTCGAAGAAGATAACAAGAAAAAGCAGAATATTGCAGGTGCAACGGTTGCTGTGCTGGTTCCTTATCCCGTGGACAAAGCTTATGATTATCTGGTGCCTGAGAGCTTACGCGTGGCTCCGGGGGATTATGTGTGTGTGCCTTTGGGCAGCCGGGAGATTTCCGGCGTTGTTTGGGGGGCTGGTACGGGGGATGTTGCTCCGGCAAAACTTAAAGAAATTGTTTCACGCTATGACATAGAGCCGATGCAAAAAGTCACTCGTGATTTTGTTGATTGGGTGGCGGGCTATACGCTTTCTATGAAAGGCTCTGTTTTAAAAATGGCGTTGAGTGTTCCTGCGGCGCTTTCTCCGCCTAAGCCTGCGCGGGGGTTTAGGCGTAATACGGATCAGGACATTCCGGCCAAGGGACTGACAGAGCAACGTCGCAAGGTTCTTGAAGTTATGGAAGACGGGCAGGTGCGGCGTGCTTCGGAAGTAGCGGAACTGGCCGGGTGTTCAAGTGGTGTGGTAAGCGCTATGGCGGATAAAGGTTTGCTGGAAGAGGTGAGTGTTTATAATCCTGCGCCGTGTTTATATCCTGAACCTGAAGGCAGGTTGGTGGATTTATCGGAAGATCAGCAGGGGGCTGCGGACGAATTATGTGATGCTGTGAAGGCGGGGCGCTATAGTGCGACTTTGCTTGACGGGGTGACGGGGGCAGGGAAAACCGAAGTTTATTTCGAAGCCGTGGCGGAAGGTTTAAAGCAGGGGAAACAGGTTCTTATCATGCTGCCGGAAATTGCTTTGTCCAATGCTTTTTTGGAGCGGTTTAAAGTGCGGTTTGGTTGTTCTCCGGCGCTGTGGCATTCGAATTTAACTCCGGCGCAGCGCAGAGCCGGGTGGCGCGGTGTGGCGCAGGGTGATACGCGTGTGGTGGTCGGGGCACGCTCGGCTTTGTTTTTGCCCTATAAAGAGCTGGGGCTGATTATTGTCGATGAAGAGCATGATCCGGCTTACAAGCAGGAAGATGGAGTTATCTATCATGCGCGGGATATGGCTGTGGTGCGTGCACATCTGGGAGGTATTCCGGTGGTTCTTTCTTCTGCAACGCCTTCGCTGGAAACTATGATGAATGCATGGGAGGAGCCTGCAGGCAGTGGGCGTTACAGACATTTGATTTTGCCTTCACGCTATGGCGGGGCGGAGTTGCCTGATATTTCAGTGGTGAATTTGCGTGAGGACAAGCCGGAGCGTCAGTGTTTTTTATCGAGTACTTTGATTGAGGCAATGCAAGGGACGTTGGATAAGGGCGATCAGGTTTTGCTGTTTTTGAATCGGCGAGGCTATGCGCCACTGACATTGTGCCGTACGTGTGGGCACAGGATGGAGTGTCCGAGGTGCACTGCATGGCTGGTGGAACATAAGCGTTCAGGGCGGTTGCATTGTCATCATTGCGGGTATCATGTGTCAATCCCGAAGACTTGTCCGTCTTGTGAGGACAGTGATTCATTTGCAGCCTGTGGCCCCGGTGTTGAGCGCATATTTGAGGAAACCAAGGCACTGTTTCCAGATGCTAAGGTAATGGTTCTTGCCAGTGATACTACGGAAAGTCATGAAGAGCTTAAAGCTATGCTTGGGCAGATAGAGAGCGGGGAGGTAGATATTATCATCGGGACGCAGATTATTGCTAAAGGACATCATTTCCCTAACTTGACTTTGGTTGGTGTGGTGGATGCGGATTTGGGCTTGCAAGGCGGTGATTTACGCGCCGCAGAGCGTACATATCAAATGTTGCATCAGGTATCCGGGCGGGCTGGTCGTTCCAAGGATAAGAATGGACGGGTGATGCTGCAAAGCTGGATGCCGGAGCACCGGATTATGAAAGCTATGGCCGGGCATGGGCGCGATGTATTTCTTTCGGTAGAGGC
>JAGLKL010000155.1 GCA_023141075.1 Alphaproteobacteria bacterium | reverse complement strand
CACCGTTTACGGCACGGTAAATTTTTGCATCTGCACGTTCAAACAGCTTGACCGTAGCTATGGCTACGCTCTACGCTGTTTTCGCGTGCATCTCTCAAAAATTTTCTCGTGCAGAATGGATAAAAGTTGTGAGTTTAGACCCTAAGCATAGCCGTAGCTACGATGATGAAATTATGCGCAGATAATCAACCTGTGCCCATTGGGTAGAAAATTCCTCAAGCAAAATGTATTATTCTTAGGTTGAACTACTACAAATTAATATTTAAAAGGGAATAGTATGATATCTGAACAAACGCAAATAGATAAAAAAACAACTGAAAACAAAAAGGAGAAAGTTGTTAAAATTATTAAGTCAGTAATTGATAAAGTTGGTCAGAATCAGCAGATTTCTCTTAATTCCGTAATGATGCAACTTCGCGACGTGTTAATCGTTATGGAAGAAATGCGCCATGAAGTCAGAACTTTGTCTCCTCAGGAAATTAAGGGCAAGCACATTGCCGGAGCGACAGATGAACTTGACGCTATCGTAGAGTCAACTTCAGAGGCCACAAGTACCATTATGGATTGCTGCGAGAAAATACAGGATAAAGCGGCTGGAGGCGAAGAAGCGGATGCGATTAACAAAGAGGTTATGAATATTTACGAGGCTTGCTCTTTTCAGGACATCACAGGCCAGCGTGTTTCCAAAGTTGTTAAAACTTTCCACACTATAGAAGAAAAAATTGATCATCTGGTTTCCGTCTTGGGAATCAAGGCTAAAAGGTATATTGACGAAGACGACGAACGTGAAGGCGATGATCGTTTTATTAATGGTCCGGCATTGCCTCCGGAAGCAATATCCCAAGAAGACATCGACAAATTGCTAGTAGAACTCGATGCTGCGGACTAGGGTTTAGACCCTAGAGCAGGCAAGAAAAATACTTATCAATCAGGAATAAAATGATAATCGGTATAAGAATGAGCTCTATCGCTTTTTTTGTGCGTTTCGGATAATATTTAGACAAACTGATTCTATCCATAAGTTACTGTGTAAATCGTAAATAATGTCATTTCTCGGGCAACGGCCTGAAAAACCTACATAGCCAAAAACTAGAAATATCATGGCAAACCAGTTTTTATCACTGTCTATGTTCTTAATGTTGCTGTCGTTTTTTATTGTACTGAACAGCATGTCTACCTTTGAAAAAGAAGTCGCGGTTCCCGCAGTGCTGAACAGTCTGAGTATGGCATTCAGCAAACAAGAGAACAAACTAATCAAGGAATATATAAATATTGGCCCCGCTACTCGTCCCTCTCCCCATGAAAGCGGCAGCGGGGATGGTGACACTCTTGAAACGATTGAAGGGTTGTTTAACGCTCATCTGGCAGGGTTTAAAATGAAACGTAATCGGCTTGGCACGGTTATGCATGTGTCTCTTCCTATTGACGAATTCGAGAAGGCGATAAAAACATCAAATCTGGAAGCACCACAAGGCGGAGATACCAGCCCCTTAAGCTTTTCACAGACCATGATTACACTTCTGCGCTCGGCAGAAAAAGAGAATCCTTATCGTATAGATATGGTTTATAACTTGGAAAATGATCCGATGATTTTATTGCGCGGTGCGCCGGACACATTCAAATACGAGCTAATAAGAGTGAGCGCTTTGGCCGGACATCTGGAACGCAAGGGCATGCCCAAAAAGATGGTGAGCGTCGGATTGACCAAGGGCAAGCCTGATATTATCGATTTGTATTTTTATCGCTATAAACCCTTAGCCGTGTCTGACGAAATAAAGAAAATGCAAGAAGAAGAGGCTAAGGAAAAGGCTGGAGATCAAGCTTTGGAAGAAAAAGAAGAAGAACAGCCCCAAAACGAAACGGAAAAAGATAATCCGGGACAAACAGAGCAGCAAACCGACACCGGTTCTTCCTTTGTTGTTCCTTCGAAAGACTGACCATGACAAAAACAATGTCGAAAATGGAAAGAAAGACACTGATATGATTGCACAAGACAATATGCCGACGGGCATCGGGAGTTTGACAAATGAAGAGAACGAAGAAAACGCTCTCGATCGAAATACTCAGAAAAAAATCCAGGCATCAAAAGAAGACAGATTCATTGTGCGTAATAGCAAGGAGAATGACGGCTCGCGTGTGCCGCTTTGGCTGATAACATTTACTGATGTGATGGCTCTGATGCTGACTTTTTTTGTACTGCTCTATTCCATGTCCTCACCACAGGAAGAAAAATGGGAAGAAATGTCAAAAGGTTTAACGCAGAAACTGAATGTTTTTGATGCGGCAGAATACCGTTCAGGGACGCAAGACGTTATTTCTCTGGACAAAATTGATACATCGCGTGCCCTTAATATTGGCTATGTCAAAGTTCTATTGAGTCGGTTGCTTGCACATAAAAAAATTGATGGTGTAGTACTGATTGAGAACCAAAAAAGATTGGTTCTGTCTTTGCCTTCGGGGCTACTTTTTGAAAGCGGACAGGTTGAGATCGCCGATAAAGGGCATCAGGCGCTCTTTGAGCTTGGCGGGATTTTAGCGCGTGTACAAAACCGCATAGAGGTTGTTGGACACAGCGATCCGAGGCCGATAACAAATCAGAAGAACGCGCCCTATAAAACAAACTGGCAGTTATCATTGGCACGTGCAGCGGAAGTGGCACGCGTGCTCAAGGATGTAGGCTATGAACGTAATATTACTGTGCGTGGGCTATCCAGCGCACGTTATGACGAACTGCCGGAGAAACTGCCGGAAGAGGAGCGTTATGCTTTATCTCGGCGCGTTGATATTGTCATTATGGATAACGACGGATATCGCCTGAATGCATTTGATATGTAATCTCATCATTTCCTGTGCTTATGCATGAGTTCTCACTGGATTGAGAATCAAAGCTATGGCATTCTAAAAACATGAAAAGAGCGCTCTTTTTCGTGTCTTTATGTGTATTTCTTACGTTATTTGCTTCACTTTGCGTCGCCCGGGATAGGGTTTCTTTGCGCACAGGAATGCATAGTGACTACGCACGTCTGGTTTTTGGCTGGCCGACAAAGACAGACTACACACTTGAACAAGGTGCAGACGGGCAGATCAATATTCGCTTTGATAATCCGGGAATGCTGGACATGGATAAAGCGGATTTCGGCATAATCCCCGGAATTAACAGTGTCGAGGAAATATCACAAGAGCCGTTAAGTATAAGGCTAAAAATCCCCGCAGGCAGCAAATTAAGGGATTTCTCAATCGGTAAACGTGTGGTAATTGACGTGTATATGCCGGAGGATATACCGGAAGCACAGCACCGGGAGCTTCAGGTTAAAGCGGAAGAAAAGCCGCAACCTATTGCCACTAAGCCCAAACCAAAAATCAAAAACGAGCCTGAAACTAAAGATAAACCGGAACCGGTGCAAGAGGCTCATCAAGAGCCTGTTCATAAGCAAGAGCCAGAGCC
>JAGLKL010000154.1 GCA_023141075.1 Alphaproteobacteria bacterium | reverse complement strand
TAGTAATCGTAGTAACTGACGAAATACTCCACGGCGTTTTCCGGAAAAAGTTCCTTAAACTCGCCATAAAGCTGCGCCGCCAACGTTTTGTTTGGAGCCAGAATAAGCGCCGGACGTTGAAGCTCCTGAATAATCTTGGCCATGGTAAAGGTCTTGCCCGATCCCGTCACGCCAAGTAAAACCTGATCACTCAAACCATCCTGCAAGCCTTGAACCAAAGCAGCAATCGCCTCAGGCTGATCCCCGGCAGGCGTAAAGTCAGACACAATATCAAAACGTCGCGTGTCATCCGGCACAAAAGACATATCACCGACTATTGGTAGTCCATTATTGAGGCTCATCGTTTTCATAAAGATGGTTATACGATGCACAAATCAAGGGAGCAAAAGAATTATTCCTTTGCCACAGCTTGATACAATGTTAACGCCTTGATAAACTGCGCATCCACAACCCTAAACTCACGAGCGTTATGAAAAGCAACAAAAAGAAAATTGCCCTTTTTGCTTTCGGAATCATACTCATTCTAACGGCCATAGGCTTTGCTGTTGATGAATATTTTGACCGTCAGGAAGAACAACAAAAGCATCAAACCTACGCCCAGCTTATTCCTTTGATCGGACTAGAAGCAAATGACGGCTTTGAAACAAAAGTTGATAAAGTCCGCAGCTTCCTTTTTGAGCACACACAATTCGACATGAGTCCGGAATTCTATGCCCTTTGGGGAAATCATCCCGTTATTGCCGAGAGAATAAAAGCTCATGCAAAAGGGCTAAACGACAACCGTGCTCCACTGGAATGCTCTGCCCGATCTGGCGTGCTGGAAAGCATTTATCAGACATTGGGTTATAAAACACGCTCTGTGTCCGTTTACAAGCACGCGCCCAATTATCCCTCCCACACTTTTAGCGAAGTGCAAAACCCGCAAACAAAGGAATGGCACGTTCAAGACACACAAAATGATCTGTTCTGGCGCATGAAAGACAGCAAAAAACGGGCTTCTATTCACGATCTAATCAAACACGATAAGAGCGCCTATACCCCCTGCCGAACAAACCAACATTGCATCGAATGGAATACAGAAAACCGTGAGGGTGAAAAACCAGAACTACTCGAAAAATATTACGACTCCGCCTCTATAATTGACCACAATAATAATAGCCGTCCCTTCTTGGTCAACGCAAAGCGCTTTGACCTCAATACCCCGGTAAAAATTGATGAAAAAGAATCAATGACCTATTGTAACTATCGCCGCAAAAACTGCCGCGATGAAATTATTATTTTTGACTAGTACGCTTAGGAGATTTTTAACCCTTTTTCGATATTATCTACTTGTGAAAATCTATCGCAGGCGGGGCTAAAATGATCGAATTACTATATTCATCAGTTGGTATAATTGTCGGAGCCGGGTATCTACCTCAAATAACAAAGCTATTACTGACAACACGTCCCTGCCACGAGATATCCGCTGCCTCGTGGTTAATATGGGCATACACCTCTTCTGTTAGCCTGCTCTATAGCTTATACGGTCAGGAAATTCTCGATACGAAATTCATCACCGTTAATCTAGTCAACGTGATCTGTATTTGCTTTGTTATAAGCATCATTGCATATAAACGCCGGAAATACGGAAAAACAATACCTGCAATTATTCAACCGCTCCAAAGCGACATTGAAGAAATTGCCTAGGGTCAGGATCTATTACCCAATAAAACCCCTTTGTCTTCTTCCCTTTTCTTTGCTATTGCTGTGTCTGCAAATAATCAAGAAAAGGAATGAGGCGTAATGACTGACACCCCTGCCATATCACCGGACATAGCAGCCAAAAATCGTACGTGGGTATTTGAAGAAGCCAAGGCCGTAGTTAAACGTTTGCGCAGAGTCGGTAAAGGTCAGGTCAATACTCCCGAAAAAGGGTATGTCCTTTTCGAAACCGGTTACGGCCCCTCAGGTCTGCCGCATATTGGAACATTTGGTGAAGTCTGCCGCACAACGATGGTCATGCATGCTTTCCAGCGCTTACAGCCCGGCATCCCGACAAAACTCATTTGCTTCTCAGATGATATGGACGGCTTCCGCAAAGTCCCCGGCAACGTCCCCAAGCAAGATATGCTGGCAAATTATCTTGGGATGCCGCTAACCGGCGTACCCAATCCATTCGATAGCAAGCACCCAAGCTACGCCCATCATAACAACGCAACGCTATGCGCTTTTCTTGACCGGTTTGGTTTTGAATATGAATTTCTGAGTTCTACGGAATGCTATCAATCCGGTCGCTTTGACGAAAGCCTGAAACTCATGCTTACCCATCATGAGGAAATCAAGGCCGCCGTTCTCCCCATATTAGGTGAAGAACGCGCTGCCACCTATTCGCCCTTCCTGCCAATTTCCCCGGCGAATGGCAAAGTCCTACAAACACCAATCCTCGAGGTCAACCCGGATGATTTCACCATCACCTATGAAGATGAAGACGGATCGCGCATTACACAAGAAATCACCGGCGGCAAAGTCAAAGCACAGTGGCGAGCCGACTGGGCCTTGCGCTGGCATGCTCTGGATGTAGATTACGAAATGAGCGGCAAAGACCTTAAAACCTCTGCCGATATTTCCAAAAGGATCCTCAAAATCCTCGGCAAGCCTAATCCGGCAGGCTTCCATTATGAAATGTTCCTCGATGAAGAAGGAAAGAAAATATCAAAATCCAAGGGCAACGGCCTGAGTATGGAAGAATGGCTCACCTATGCACCGCATGAGAGCCTTGCCTATTACATGTTCCAGCGCCCGACAACAGCTAAAAAGCTATATTTTGATGTCATCCCCAAAGCTGTAGACGAATACATCACTTTCGTAGACAAACTGTCCGAACAGGAACCTGCCAAACAACTGGACAACCCGGCTTGGCACATCCATAACGGCCATATGCCGGAAGGCCGGCAATCTCCAATATCCTTCTCGCTTTTGCTTAATCTGGTTAACGCCGCTAATACACAAGACCGTGAGGTCATCTGGAAATTCATCGGCCAATATGCCCCTGAATCCACACCTGAGAACACACCGTTTCTAGATCGGCTCGTAGATCATGCACTGCAATATTTCAAGGACTTCGTGCTACCGGGAAAATCCTACCGCAAGCCTGATGAGCGTGAAGCAAAAGCTCTGACCTCTCTGGCTGATGCTCTTGAAAACATGGATTCCGGCCTTGAAGCCGAAGAATATATGAGCGCTGTTTTCACTGCCGGCAAAGAAAACGGCTATGAAAAAGAAAACCTTCGCGAGTGGTTTCAGGCTCTCTATCAAATCTTGCTAGGCCAAGATCAAGGGCCGCGTTTCGGCTCCTTCATTGCCCTTTACGGTTCAAAAGAAACCGTTGCTTTGATCCGTGAGCATCTCTAGGTTCTGACCCTAAGATCAGTATCTATTATTCATTCCCACATTTGACAATGTAGGAATTAT
>JAGLKL010000153.1 GCA_023141075.1 Alphaproteobacteria bacterium | reverse complement strand
AGAACATATATCGACCATCCCAAAGAAAAAAGATTTTTAATTATAGCAGTTTTACTTAAGAATAATACACTTTGCTTGAGGAATTTTCTTGATTATCTGTGCATAATTTCATCACCGTAGCTACGGCTATGCTTCAAAACTGCTCAAGTCGCCATTATAATTCTTGACGAACTTGATAAACTCCTCCGGCGGCACAGGTCTTGCGTAGCGGAAGCCTTGCACTTCATCGCAACCTTGTGCCACTAAAAAGTCTTCCTGCGCCTTTGTTTCCACCCCTTCAGCGATCACCTTCAGATTGAGAGAGTGTCCAAGATTGATGATCGTGCGCGCAATAGAGGCATTACCTTTATCATTGAGAGCGTTACGGATAAAGGACTGATCGATTTTTAAGCGGTCAATAGGAAACTGGCTAAGATATGACAAAGAAGAATATCCCGTACCAAAATCATCAATGGCCAGCTCTACGCCTTGAGAATGTAAAGTGTTAAGAATACCAACCGTGTGTTCAATATTATCCATAAACACACTTTCTGTAACTTCTAACTCTATTCGACTAGGGTCTAACCCCGTCTCAGCCAATATGCGGGAAACATCACCGCAAAGATCGCCATGAACAAACTGACTACCTGAAACATTCACAGCAAAACGGATATCCATGCCATGCTGGTTAATACATTTGTGAGCAAATTCACAGGCCTTTTGCAACACCCACTGTCCAATCGGCACAATAAGTCCGGACTGCTCGGCAATAGGCACGAATATTGCCGGAGATATAAAAAAGCCACCCTCTTTGCTGTTATCCGGACACCACCAGCGAAGCAGAGCTTCTACGCCGATTATACGGCCTGTCTTAAGACAAAGCTGGGGTTGATAGTAGATAGCGAGCTTGTCGTTTTCCAGAGCATCACGCAAATCACGCAACATCTGGAAACGCTCCTGTACGGCACGATCAAAGTCGGCGGAGTACTCTTTAATGGTATCGCGTCCTTCTTCTTTTGCCCGGTTAAGCGCAATATCGGCATTTTTAAGCACTTGCTCAGGCTCGGATCCATCATCGGGAAAAGTTGATACGCCGATTGAAGCTCGTACCTGTAAGGTTTCATTAAATACACGAAATGGTTCTGCTCGAATAACCCCGATAATGCGCTCAGAGACATCACTGGCTGTCACACTATCGCCGATAAGTGGCATCATAACGGCAAACTCGTCTTCCCCTGATCGCGATATCATTGCTGAATCAGGCAAGGACACCTGCAATCTCCGCCCCACAGAACGCAATATTGCATCTCCGACATTATGCCCCATGGAATCATTAATGTCCTTAAAGTGATCAAGATCGAGTGTAATAACAGCAAAGCGGTTAACATTACCGACTTCATCAACACGCCCCCTCTCCGTAAGTTGTTGTATGAACAAAGCACGATTAGGCAAGCTGGTAAGAGTGTCGTAATATGCCAGTTTATGAATTTTGTCTTCTGCTGTGCTTTTGATGTGCAAGATGTTTTCTGCATTCTGCAAGATCAACTTCTGAGCCAGATCAATCGCGGCTCCGACTTCATCAGAAACATCATACGGAGAAGGTTGTATATTAGGGATTTCAGGATTTTTGAAAGCCGTAATCAAATTAGAACGCATAAAGAGCATCGGCTCCAGAAGCCACCGTCCCAGCGCAATCATCAAAACTGTTGTTACCAACAAGGAAAGAATAACCATAATTTTGATGTAATCAACAACATAATTATACACACTGCGCTCTACAAAGCTTGAATCAGTCTGGACAACCACAGTAAAGATGCTCCGCACATCCTTGCCGCGCAGAATGAATTCATAGATAGCACCGTCTGCGCTGCGATAAGTTTTGCCGAGTTCATCATGCTTGGCAATCAGATTTAAAGGCTGACCGTAGCCCTTGATATAATCGAGACCGTAGGAATAGACAGCAAATCCGGTTATCTGTGTTGAGTCTATGATCTTATCGATCTGCTTATCTTTATAAGGAGAAACATTTGTCCCGCGCTTATTGGTGTTGATGGTCGAAGCAATCGCAACCCGCGCCTCGTCCTTGAGCATATCGAGCTTTTCCCGGCGATGTTGTTCAATGCCCCCGATGTTTAAAACCAGAGTCTGAACAAGCAAAATAGCCATAAAGACAGTGAGAGCGATGCGCCAGCTAATTTTGCTGCGCCATATCTGTTGTGGTGATGATGCAAAGATGCTTTTAAAGGCAAAAGAAGACCTGCCATCAGCAGCACTCTCAGCCTGATTTTCTTTAGTCCTCCCAAAATTAGACACAGACGGAATATCCATAAACCACTTAATTGCCTACAACCTAGCTATTTATAGCTAAAATAACACTCTCTCTTGAATATTATAGAGGTGAAAGTTTAATGAGGTCTTTAAGTTTTCAAGAATTATTACAAGTTATCCAAAATCCCTAATATTCCTTTTTGAGCACATCCACATGTTATGAAGAATTTTAAACGGCCAAATCTGTACGCTTTACTGGTAAAATTTTTGATTATTTAGGTAGAAGTATGTCGGATATCTTATATCTTTTCACGGGAAACTATCCCGTTTTGTCTTAACATAACATACAGATGAGTGTGTGCCTAAACCAAGCAAATCTGCATTTCGGGAATTTTTTCAACCAAAACCCCGTGTGAAAAATTTCCGGCCAAAGAATTTAAGGAATCCACTCAGCACCCAGGCGTTAAATCGACAAAACGACCGCCTAAATCCCGCGTAATCTGTGACTTATGCCAATTCGTATTCCTTTGATGAAGCCTGCTCGTATAGAAAAGAAGACGGAAAAACAAAACCTTTCGTATCGCGTGATTCAGGGGTTTTAAAGCGTGCTTTTTGCCGAACTTTGATTTGATCTGGAATAATTGGATACGATCGGCATTAACCCAAAGCATACCCGGCATATGAAGACAAAATAAACATTAAAGCTTCACTGACCAACTTAACTCCGGCTCATTAACCCCTAAAGGCAGAGGAATAACATTTCCCTCCAGTGTATAGAGTACCTCTACATTGCTTGGCTCTTTAACCATCGTGAATGTTTCTGAAGACTGCGAAAGACCGTAAAAATGCGCACCATTATCACATAAAAACGCTTTAAACGCTGCCTGCCCTGCCGTTCCGGCCATATCAACACCGGCCAGTTCAAAGCAATGCGCATAAAGCTGCGGAGCAATTCCGCCCGTATAACACCCTCCTGCACAACCCATATCATTAACTTTAACCACATGGGGAGCACTATCCGTCCCGGCAAAAAACCTAGTGTTAGCCGGGTCTGTTACAGCTTTGCGCAAAGCCTCCCGATCTTCTTCAAATTTAACAACAGGCAAACAGAATAGATGATATTTCAGCCCTTGGATCAAATCACCAATCGTATGTATTAAGTGCTGTGGCGTGACCGTAGCAGCAATATTCTCACCGCTTTCTTTAACGAAATCCACAGCTTTCTTGGTTGTTGCGTGCTCACATACAATTTTCAAGT
>JAGLKL010000152.1 GCA_023141075.1 Alphaproteobacteria bacterium | reverse complement strand
GCGTTAAAGCCGGACAGCTCAAACCATATGAAGCGCGCGAGGAGATCGTAAATGGTGACTGGTCGCATACAGATAAAGGCGATGTATTGCTTTGGGTCGATGATGCGGTAGACGCGTTCTTTGTGCAAATTCAGGGCTCCGGCCTCGTGAAAATGGATGGCGGTAGTCTCATGCGCATTGGCTATGACGGGCAAAATGGCCATCCTTACTATGCCATCGGTCGCGAACTGGTTAAACGCGAAGAGTTGGTTAAAGAAAAAGTTTCTATGCAAGCTATCCGTAAATGGTTGGAAGAAAATTCAGATCAGGCTGACGAAATTATGAATGCCAATAAATCTTACGTCTTTTTCCGCGAGATAACAGGAGAAGGCCCGTTAGGTGCTGAAGGAATCCCGTTGACGTCCCTGCGCTCTTTAGCGGTGGATCGCACCCTCTTTTCTTACGGGACTCCTCTATGGCTTTCTATTGCATCGCAAGAGGTTGTTGAGAAAGAGGAAAGAACCGAGACAATCCAGATTCGTGAACATATTCCATCCATGAACCGCATGATGATCGCTCAGGACACAGGCGGAGCCATTACCGGGCCTGTGCGCGGCGATGTCTTCTGGGGACACGGCGCTATGGCAGAATCCATGGCCGGCATCATGAATGAAAAAGGCAAATATTGGGTGATGTTGCCTAAGATATTGGAATAGAATCATATATTATAAGCTTGGATTTTGCTCAAAAACCAACTAGAATCAAGAGGGCAATAAGGGGATATGACAATGACAACAGACAAGGTACTCAGCAAATCAATGTTAAAAGCAGCCAGAGCTGCAGCAGAACACAAATATGACAAAAGCCAATATATAAAATTGAGTATTGGCACCCGGAAAAGTTCGGAATGCAAAACAACAAAGAACAGCAAAAAAGAAAACTTATGGAGATCGGACGTGGACGGTATATCTTTAGGCGCTTTAAATAAATCTTTTGACCATATCCGTAATTTGGGGATATGGATTTGGGGCTTTTTTAAGCCTTACAGATCAGATAAAAAGCGTTATGAGCTTTTAATGGAAACAATCAAGGTGCACAGCATCTATCACTTTAGGCACGACGAGAACAACCCTTTTTTTGAAAACCATATATTTGATGGAATTGATAAAAACGCTATTTATCTTAATGGCGGAATATACTTACCTTCGTTCAAGAGTAACAAATTACATAAAAAAGAAACCAGATTAGCCAAAGCTGCGAAATGTGTTTTGAATGAAATTAATGACAATATTGACGGAATGCAAAATGGCCGAGGCTATAAAATTCAAGATACTTCAGAAGATAAAATGGTCAAATTGGATGAAGCTTCAGAAGAATTAATTCACGCATTTGAAGACTTTAGAGATTACGGTAGCAAACTGTTTGATCCCAAAGTAACGCGCGATGTTGTTAATGACTAAGAAGAAAAAGAACATTGGTAAAATTAAGATCGTTTCTGACTTCTTACCTTCACCGCATGATCCGTGCTCTGGTTGATGATTACGCTGAAAAACATAGCTCTCATTAATCACTCCTAAATTCTCATTCCGGCGCACGGCTCAAGATGATTTGCTTGTCTTGCATAGAAGGGATGTATTCCAAACCTTTATCACCGTGGTAGCGGGACTGTTGATCTGCGTCTGTGTAGCGTTTCGTGCGCGGACGCTCTAAATCGCGCAAGCGGCTTTCTGCGGTGAGCGTCACTGTGGCTGTATCGCTGCCATACAAAATTTCTAACGCCCTCAAAATTACTTCAGGCTTTTTAATTGGTTTCTATCCCTTAAACCCGGTCGCTACAACATATTGCTCGGCACTTTCTTTGCGGCTGGCAGGGGGCTTGATGTGTTTTACACTCTTAAAATTCTTTTTCATCTCACTCAACAGAATGTCTTGAGCACCGCCCTGAAAAACCTTGGCGATAAATATGCCATCCGGTTTTAAGATATCACAGGCAAAATAGTAGGCCGCTTCAACAACAGCCATAATACGCAAGTGATCAGTTTTCTTATGCCCTGTTGTATTTGGAGCCATATCGCTCAAAACAATATCAGCCAACCCGTCAGAAGAAATATTCGCAAGCTCGGCCTTTAATATATCGGGTGCTTTATCATCCATAAAGTCCATTTGAAAGGCTTTTACATTGGCCAGTTCATCCATTGGCAAGAGGTCAATGGCAATCACGTTGCACCCTTTTTCCGTTGCAATCTGGCACCACCCACCCGGCGCGGCGCCCAGATCAATAACGATCATCCCAGGCGTCAAAAAACCAAGCTTTTTATCCATTTCAAGCAATTTAAACGCGGAACGCCCGCGATAACCACGTTTACCGGCTTCAACAACGTAAGGATCATTAAGCTGGCGTTTAAGCCAGCGCGTGGAAGAATTCTTACGGCCTTTGGCAGTTTTAACTCTGGTTTTAGGTTTGTTTCTCATATTTTTACAAAACCATAACAATAGTACCGATGACAAGAATTAGAAAAAAGAAAGTCAGGCCTGCAGCCATAAACACAATACCAAATGTTTTGGAAGAAAAATGTGCCAAAAGCAAAAAGATTGAATAAATAATGCTTGAGGTAATCAATAACCGTGAGTGGACATTTGAGGACATATAGCCAATAATGCCGGTTGGGTAACCAATAGAAACCATAATTTCTGAGAGTGTATGAACTAAAATGATAGAGCCAATGGCAAACCCTACGGAATACCAGCAATGCTTTTTATGGACACCGAAAAAGAACACCGGTATCCAGAGCAAATCAACCCAATGATAAAGAAATTCAAATACAAACATTGCTAAAAGTGATTTTAAGCCATGACGCAAAGAAAAAACAGAATAAAAACCATATGGCGTTTTTTTCGTGTGAGCATAGTTTTCTGCTGCACGGTTTCTCTAACGCTTACCGCTATTGGGACAGTGATACCAAGCGCTGTTAAGTCGGCTTATGGTGCGCGAACGAATAAAGGAAACAGCCTGTCCATTATCCGCGATACCGAGATCGAAAAAACTTTGAAGAGTTGGGGTGAGCCTGTGTTCAAGGCTGCCGGGCTTGATCCAAAAAATGTTCATATCATTTTGGTCAAAAACGACGCGATTAACGCATTTGTCGCAGGCGGAGCCAATATTTTTATTTATACCGGACTGATTAACAAAGCAGAAAACCCCGGCGAGTTGATCGGTGTTATCGCACACGAAACCGGTCACATAGCAGGTGGGCACCTTATTCGTTCGCGCGAAGCAATAGAGCGAGCCTCATATGAGAGTATTATCGGTCTGCTTTTAGGGCTCGGTACAGCCATAGCCAGCGGCGACGCTTCAGCAGCGCAGGCAGGGGTGATGAGCAGCTCATCATTTGCGCAAAGACGCTATCTGGCTCACAGTCGCGTGCAGGAATCCAGTGCTGATCAGGCCGCACTAACGTTTCTGGAAAAAGCGCAAATAAACCCCACAGGGCTTGAAAGCTTCATGCAAAAAATGCAATCCGACATGTATGTGCCTGAAAGTCAGCAAAGTGA
>JAGLKL010000151.1 GCA_023141075.1 Alphaproteobacteria bacterium | reverse complement strand
TTGCGGATTTTATTGTTTTTCAATGCGTTAGAAAAAGTTGCGACTGACGTAATGTAGATATATACAGCAAAGTTTACCCTCTATCACAGGGTATTTTTTTGTGCTAAAAAAAACAATATAAACAATAGCAAGGAACTCTGTGATGTATAAAAGATTTTTTATATTCGTTAGTCTGGCCTTTACTTTCGGAGCATTTATCTCGAGCCACGCATGTGCGCAATCTGTCTCTCTTGACCCCAAACGAATTGTTTTTGATGGGCGGGATCGCTCAGCCGAAATTTACCTTATGAACTCAAGTGACAAAGAAGTCACCTACCGTATCTTTTTCCAAGAAATGGAAATGAGCGAGAATGGCAGCATTAAAAAGATTGAAGAAGATCAAGTACCGGAAGGATTTCCTGCTGCCAGCAAAATGATCCGTTATTCTCCACGTCAGGTTGATATTCCGGCGCATAGCTCACAAATCGTTATGTTTATGGCGCGTAAACCCAAAGATTTAGCCGATGGAGAGTATCGCTCTCACGTCGTCTTCCAAGCTGTGCCCGATGATGCCGGACAGTCACTAGATGACATGGTCTTAAAAGGGGGCGAAGTCGGGGTAAAGATCATTCCGATATTCGGCATTTCTATTCCCGTTATTATCCGCCATGGCGAGCTGAGCGCGACCGTCGGCATCTCTGATTTGAAATTAGGGAAAAAAGATGACAAGCAAGTTTTGAGCATGACGCTTAAACGCGATGGAAATCGCTCCATTTATGGTCATATGGAGGCGCTGTACACGCCCGCTGATGGTGGTAAGGAAATAAGCATCGGACGGATTAAAGGGATATCCGTTTATGATGGCGTAAGTAAGCGCGACGTGACCTTGACGCTCAATCCGCCGGAAGGCGTGGCTTTGCGCAAAGGCGGTACGATTAAGCTGAAATTTGAGGAAGATCGGGATATGGGCGGAGATGCAACTACTGAGTCTGTGATAACCATTAAATAGATATATGTAACAGATGTCACAACGTGCGTATTCTAATATTTTGTGTGCCTCTTTCTTGGCCGGAAAGAGGCTTGTGGTGCTTTGTGTGCTTTTGCTAAGTCTCACATGGCTGTGTGTTCCTGCCTATGCCTCTGGGCAAAAATCCATCCAATATGTTGAGCGCAGCTTTGAAGAGGAGCTTATCCTCTCTGTCCGGCTGCAGAAATATATCCTTAGTGACGCCATTATTGCTTATCAGCATCAAACCGGTGTGCTCCTTCCTTTAAGCGAGATTATGTACGCGCTCGATTTTGCGGTTGAAGTTGATACGCGCACAGGCATAGCCTCAGGCTGGTTCCTGCGCGAAAATAGGAGTTTTCATCTGGATGCTGTCGCGGGGGAGCTAACTCTGCTTGGGCAGAAAACATCATATCAAAAAGAGCTTGTGGAGCTGCATGAGGACGACATTTTCGTTGATTCGTCGCTGTTTGCGAAATGGTTCCCCATTGATATAGAGGTAGCGCTGCCATTATCGCGGGTGAAGGTTACTTCTCGGGAGCCACTGCCGCTGGAAGAACGGCTGGCGCGTGAAAAACGACAAGGCCGCCTTGGGAAAGGTGGGGCTACAAAAGAGGCTGATTTACCTTTCTTAAATGTTCCTTATGGCCTTATTAGCGTACCGCAAGTGGATGTAAATTTACGGGGAAATTACCGCAAAATTGATAATGAAAAAACATGGGACGCTACGCATAATTTATACTTGGCCGGTGACTTGCTCTATATGACTGGTAACATGTTTGTGGCAGGTGATCGCCACGATAAGCTCAGCAGCGCACGCCTGACGCTGGAGCGAAAATTCCGTGGTAAAGAAGAAGTTACCCCGCTGCATATATCAGAGGTGCAGCTAGGAGATGTGTTTACGCCTAGCATTCCCTTGATGCTCAATAGTCAGTCAGGCCGCGGCGTTAGTGTTTCTAACTTTCCAGTTGAGTCTGTGCGCGAGTTCGACCGCATTACTCTGCGTGGGGATCTGCCTATTGGCTGGGAAGTGGAATTATACCGCAATGATTCTTTGCTGGATGCTCAAACAACTCCCGATGATAATGGGCGCTATGAGTTTACCGATGTCGCCCTGTTATTTGGCAACAACATAATTAAGCTCAAGTTTTATGGGCCGCAGGGGCAGCGTAGAGAGGAAATTAAGACCTATAATGTAGGAGCAGAGAGTACTCCGCCGGGCAAAAATTTGTTCTCTCTTTCAGTTAACCAGCAAGATGAGGATTTGTTTGAGTCTATCAATGAATCTGGGAGCAATAGCGGCTCAACCGACCCTGATGATGGCAAGGTTAGGACTGTCCTTGAATATGAAAGAGGCATAAGTACGCGTTTATCTGCAACGGCCTCTCTGGCTAATATTCCACTGAATGGAAAGCGGGAAACTTTTACGAGTGTAGGGGCACGTTTTTCTACGTTTGGCACATTTAGCAAAGTCAAAGTTTTGAGTTTATTGGGCAAGGGTAATGCTTATGAAGTTTCTACGCAGTTTGGGTTTAAGGGCATTAACGTTAACGCTTCGCATCAGCATTTCTTCTCCGGCTATGAAAGCGAAGAAATTAGTAATAATTCTAACTCATTGAGCAGCGTAAACGAGCTAAGCTTTAATGGGGTATTTGCGCCGCCCCTTTCTATTATCCCGCGCCTATCTTATGGGTTTGAGTTGGAGCTTGAGGAGTATAAATCAGGCGAATCCTTATTCAATTACGGTAATCGTCTCTCGGGTAGTATCCAAAGCATTAGCTTTACGAATAATTTAGACGGTAAAGTGGTGCTGGATTCTTTAAGTAATACAGCAGATACACTCTCTGGTGATTTACTAGTTAACACTTCTAATTTATTCGGTATTGATGTTTTGTCTCTGCGCGGCGGGCTTGGCTATGACATAAAGCCAAGAAGCGAAATAACCAACGCTTCCTTTACGGCTGATTATGATCTTAGCGAAGATTTAGGCTTGCGTTTTGGCGTTAATAAGCAATTCACAGGAAATCAGTTAACAAGCTATAGCGCCGGTTTAAATAAAGATTATGACACGTTTTCCCTATCTACTGACGCGAACTATGATGATGAAGGAGACTTCACTGTTACCATGAACATGAATTTCTCTCTAGATTTCAATGATGGTTCGTATGTGCCGTACATGTCGAGAGACAAATCCGCAGGAGACGGCAGCGTATTATCTCAGGTGTTTCTAGATAATAACGGTAACCGTATTTTTGATGATGGAGATGAACCTATAGAGGAAGCTAAGCTTAGAATTGGGAACAGAGCGAGTGAAGATGTTAGTGATCAGAACGGGATTGTGCGTGTACGCGGCTTGTCATCATATCGCTCTCTTAATGTTTCTTTGAGCAAGGCAAGCTTGCCAGACCCATATTGGGCGCCAATGGTTTCAGGTAACAGCATTGTTCCCAGACCCGGAAAGACTGCACAAATTAATTTCCCTGTAAGTGTAACAGGGGAAATCGACGGGGTCGTGTACATGGAAAGTGACGATGAAAACGATCCTAAGGAAATCTCGAACGTAATAATTGAGCTTTTAAATCAAAATGGTGAAGTCATCGCTACGGAGAAAACTGCTTATGA
>JAGLKL010000150.1 GCA_023141075.1 Alphaproteobacteria bacterium | reverse complement strand
TTTTGCAGAGGGTTCTATATTCATTCCTGCTGCAATTTCTGCGACACTAAGTAACCCTTTATATGAATCCAAAAGATTCTTCTTATTCATCTTCATAGACCTTTAAAGCTCTTGTCTGATCTCGTATAATTCCATAATCAATAACGAGCTCAGTCAATACAGGACACATGCCTGATTCAATTTCATTAGCGGCCTTCTCTTGAAATTCTTTGCTATAAACAATCACATCAGGAGTTATTAATTCATGTACAATCTCTTTCACGTTTTCATTACCTATAAAAAACAACCCAAGAAACATCAAAATAACTCCTGATGCTACATTGCTAAAAACTGAATCCTGCCAGATTTTTTGTATTATTGATTGCTCAGTTTTTTCTGTAGAATTTTCCATTGTTTGCCCAATCGTCTAAACACATCAGAAGTAATTTTCTTAATTTCACACAATTTTTGCCGGCAGTAAGCTTGCAGACTAAATTCTCCATGCTTTTTGTCTAAGTCGTTCTTAGCTAAAATTATCAAGTCATCTAAACAGCTTTTTGTAGCAATATAATCCATTTCTATATGTTCAAACCACGCTGGGGCTCTTGATGCTTCTTCTGATTTCCCCTGATATTGCTTTAGTCTTTCTACAGCTTCTTCCGAAATAAGAAACCCGCCAATATCAATAGTTTTCAATATCTCTTTGTTTGCTATGTTTGCTTCTCGCACTAATTTTTCATTCTCTTGCTTGCTTACGCTTCCGCCATACTCTTCAGCTTCCAAATGAAAACTTGATAGTTGCTTATATTTGTGCAGTGCGCCAATTATTTCTTGATAAGCATCTACCTTTAGTTCCCACCATTTCTATGAACGAAACTGCTTGGCAGAAAGCTGAAATGTTATAAGAGAAGAGACAATTGAACTAACAACAGCAATGACAATTCCGATTATTATTTGCTCCATTTTATCTCCTAAAAAATAATTATTCCCACTCAATCGTGCCCGGAGGTTTAGATGTAATATCGTACACCACGCGGTTGATGCCGTGGACTTCGTTGATAATGCGCGTAGCGGTGCGGCCTAGAAATTCATGTTCGAATGGGTAGTAATCTGCTGTCATCCCGTCTGTAGAGGTTACAGCACGTAAAGCACAGACATACTCATAGGTTCGCGTATCTCCCATCACGCCAACAGTCTTCACAGGCAGCAAAACCGCAAAAGCCTGCCAGATTTCGTCATACAGCCCGGCTTTTTCGATTTCATCCAGATAGATCGTATCGGCCTTGCGCAGGATTTCCAGCTTATCTTCCGTGATCTCTCCGGGTATGCGTATGGCCAAACCGGGACCGGGGAAGGGGTGACGACGAATAAAGTCTTCGGGCATACCAAGTTCACGACCCAAAACGCGCACCTCATCCTTGAACAATTCGCGCATCGGCTCGACCAGCTCCAGTTTCATATCTTCAGGCAAACCGCCAACGTTATGGTGGCTCTTGATTGTATCGGACGGCCCACCGGTGAAGCTCACGCTTTCAATCACATCCGGGTATAAAGTGCCCTGAGCCAGAAATTTTGCCCCCCCTGCACGCGTCGAGCATGCATCAAATACATCAATAAACAAAGAGCCGATGATTTTGCGTTTACGCTCCGGTTCATCTACCCCGGCCAAAGCATGCAAAAATTGCTCGCAGGCATCTTCGTGGATCAGTGGGATGTTATAGTGGTTACGGAATAAGTCCACCACCTGTTCGGATTCACCTTCGCGCATCAGCCCCGTATCCACATAGATACAAGTGAGCCGGTCACCGATTGCTTCATGAATAAGCACAGCCGTAACCGAACTGTCTACTCCGCCGGACAGTCCGCAGATCACTTTGTTTTTGCCGACCTGCTTACGGATTTTTTCAATCTGCTCGGCACGGAAAGATGCCATCGTCCAATCACCCTTACACCCGCAAACATTATGGGTGAAGTTCTTCAAAAGCTCTCGTCCGCGCAAGGTATGCACGACTTCCGGGTGAAACTGCACACCGTAAAACCTGCGCTTTTTATCTGCGATAAAAGCAAAAGGCGCACCATCGGATTTTGCAATCACCTCAAAGCCGTCAGGTAATGAAGCTACATGATCGCCGTGACTCATCCAGACTTGTTCATGTGCCCCTTTTTTCCATATGCCCGCTGTGATCTCGGAAGGTTTAAGTACATCGACATAGGCTCGGCCAAACTCACGAGAGTGTGCTGATTCCACGCGCCCGCCGAGTTGCTGAACCATAATTTGTTGCCCGTAACAAATACCAAAGACCGGCACGTTCATCTCAAAAACAATTTTTGGCGCCACCGGAGCATCTTTTTCCAGTATGCTGCGCGGGCCCCCTGAGAGAATAATCCCGCGTGGGTTAAATGCTTTTATGCGTTTCTCATCGGCCTGATTAAACGGCCAGATTTCACAATAAACCCCGCTTTCGCGCAGGCGCCGAGCAATGAGTTGCGTGACTTGCGAGCCGAAATCTAGGATCAGGATATGGTCATGAGATGGAGTCTGAGCAGTCGTCATTTAAAATTCTTAAGCCTTTATCATTATTTCTTTTAAGAGCGAGTTTCCTTTTTAGCGCTAAATCGCTTCATCTTGAAGCACAAAGTATATTTAAGCCCCTAAAAAACTGTGATTTCCCATTTTGGATTGTACAAATAGATTGTACAAAAATTCGAAGTTTGCTCTAATGGCTCATTCGTAAATACAACACATTAGAGCCGGAGACATTTTTTGTGAGCAAGCCGACATTTTCTTTCGAGTTTTTTCCTCCTAAAACCAAAAGCGCGGAGCAGAAATTTTGGGGAAATTTTTCCAAGCTGGCGGAGCTTGACCCGAAATTTATGACAGTAACTTACGGTACGGGTGGAACAACCAAAGACATAACACCAAAGACCATAGAAAAAATCAAGGAAATGACGGACATTCCGGTCGCGTCACATTTAACCTATATCAATACGACAAAAGAAGAGTTACACAGCTATATCGATGATTTGTGGCAAAAAGGCATGCGCCATATCGTCGCTTTGCGCGGAGATATGCCGGGCGATCTTAATTGGCCGCTGAACGAAGACGGAAGCTATTTTCAGTATAGCTCTGATTTTGTTGAAGCTATCAGGCAATGGTATCCGGAAATGGAAATTTCGGTAGGCGCTTACCCGGAGAAACATCCTGACGCCGCGTCTTTAGAAGCGGACATTCTTGCTCTGAAAATGAAGTGCGATGCCGGTGCGACATATGCGATCACACAATTCTATTTTGACAATGAGGACTATTACAGATTTGTCGAAAAATGTGAGGCGTCAGATATTCGAACGCCTATTATCCCCGGTTTACTGCCAATTCATGACTTTAACGGTATGTGCAAATTCGCCAAGCGTTGTAATGCTCATGTGCCGCTTGATCTGCATAAGAAATTTGAACTTCTGGGTGACAAACCTGAAGAAGCAAAAAAACTGGCAATAGAATTACTCACAGCGCAGGCTCAGGATCTAGTTAATAACGGGGTAGAACACATCCATTTCTATACGCTCAACAAAGCAGATATCACAGTTGATGTAGTAAAGGCCGTATTTTAGGGTCAGAACCCTAGGGTCTAAACTCATAGCTTTTATCCATTCTGCGCGAG
>JAGLKL010000015.1 GCA_023141075.1 Alphaproteobacteria bacterium | reverse complement strand
AATTCGATGACTCCGCAATCGCCGAGCCATTCGTTGAAAATCTGGTCGAGTATAATGTTTCAGTTGGCCGTGTTAACGGAGAAATCAGAACCTCTGCTATTGAATGCCCGAAAACAACCGAGGAACTGCTAGACTTCAAACAAAAATATGTTCCCAAAGGGGATGGCGAGGGAGGCATTAAAAATGGTGGTGTGAAGAACTCCCCAATCCCGAGCGAAGGGATGCTTTCCCTAACCCGTGACATTAACCCGGACATTGACGAAGCTATGGATTATGATATCCGCGAATGGGCGGCAAGCCTATTTGATGCTATTGATGGAACGGGAGTGCCGCGTATTGATTTCATCAGCAATGGCAAAACAGGTGAGATATGGATGAACGAAGTCAATCCTTGTCCCGGCTCACTCGGCTTTTTCCTCTGGGAGGCATCCAAGGATAACCCGCTGCTATTTACCGATCTTCTGACCATGCAAATCGAAGAAGCGATTAAAGAAAACGCAAGCCGCGCTTTGCCTTACGATCCTGTGCCCGAAGACGCACGCTTGCTAAGACGTCCTTAAAAGTGGTGATAAGGCCAATGTTACATAAATTGATAAAAATCACCGTCATTGCGAGCGACCAACGGGAGCGCGGCAATCCAGTATATTTATTGGATTGCTTCGTCACTTACGCTTCTCGCAATGACGAAAAGAATAATCGGAGTGGTTAATGGCATCAAAGCGTAAAAACACAAAATCTATGCGTGCCAAGGGTATAGGGCTTTTTGGCAAGACGAAGAAAAAGCAAAAACGTCTGGTTAAATCAAAGGGCGCACGCAAATCCACCATGACGCAAAAGCGCAAAAATGCCAATAAATCCGAAGCAATGCTTGCGTCCTTCAAAAAGCTGTCAGTTGTCACTTTGATTTTTCTTTTACTTGTATGGGCAATGGGGTGGTATATACTCAGTGACGGGCCTGCCAGAACGGTTCTTTGGTTGCACCGGCAGACAATTTCTGTTTCTGCAGAGTTGGGCTTTACCGTGCACAATATTTTGGTCGAGGGTCGGAACCATACTGATCCAGATGCGTTGCTGGCCATTATCAATGTACGTGAGGGAGACCCCGTATTTTCCTTCATTCCACACGAAGCCAAAAAACAGATTGAGCGCATAGGCTGGGTGAAATCGGCTTATGTTGAGCGCCGTCTCCCCGATACGATTTATATTCACCTATTTGAGCGTAAACCTGTAGCTTTGTGGATGAATGATAATGTGCTCTCACTGGTGGATGCCGGAGGCAATGTCATTACGCAAGAAGGACTTAAGCAATTTAAAGACCTCATGATGGTGCAAGGGTCAGGCGCTCCGGAAAAAACCTCTGCTCTGATCACTTTATTGGGTAAAGCGCCTGCTTTGGGAAAAATGATAGATCACGCAGTTTTGGTAGATGGGCGGCGCTGGGATCTGATTTTGCCCGATGATAAACGCATTAAACTGCCGGAGCAAGGTGCCGACAAAGCTATCGCGCATATTATGGAACGTTACGAGAAAAACAAGCTTCTGACCAAGGAAACTGTCATTGAAATCGATGCCCGTTATAAAGATCGACTGATTGTGCGCACACGTCTGGGCGATGTGCAGGACTATAAAGCCGGTGTTAAATAGGCTCTGGGAAAAGTGGCAATACAAGGCAATAACTATTGTGGGAACTGCGTAAATGGTAAATAAGTATAGGGGCGCATATCGGAGAATGCAGATTGGTGATAAGTAAGCATATGAACATAGAAAAAACGATCAGACCCAAAGGTTCCTTATTTGCTGCGCTGGATATCGGTAGTAGTAAGACTGCCTGTTTTATCGGTCGTATTATCGATGATGTCGGTACATTTGAAATTATCGGGGTAGGGCACAAAATTTCGCAAGGGATCAAAAATGGTGTGATTATTGATCTGGAAGCTGCAGAAAATGTCCTTCGTCAGACAGTTCATGCAGCCGAAAATATGGCTGCGGAAGTCATGCGCGGCTATCCGCTCAGGGAAGTTGTGCTCAGTATTTCAGGCGTGCATGTACGCTCTTTCGGTCATAGCGTTGATGTCAATATAGGCGGTCATGATATCACCGGCAATGACGTTCGCCGTGCTTTGGCCAAAGCGCAGGAAAAAGAAGCCAATGAATCTTTGGAACTCATTCACACCATCCCGACATTTTTTCGGGTAGACGGTCAGGACGGTATCCGTGATCCGCGAGGTATGTTAGCTGAAGAGCTTAGAGTTGATGTCAATCTGGTCTCCGGGGATGGTTCTTCCTTGCGTAATATGGCCGCTTGTGTAGAGCGCAGCCATTTGGATATATCTGCGTTATGTTCCTCCGCTTATGCGTCAGGACTATCTTCTCTGGTCGATGATGAAATTGATCTGGGTTGCACAGTAATAGATATTGGCGCAGGTGTTACGTCTTTTGCTGTCTTTCATAGCGGTTATATGATCTATTGCGATGCTGTGCCGATAGGCGGACAGCATGTGACCAATGATATTGCTCGCGGTCTGACAACGTCTAAGGCCGATGCGGAGCGCTTAAAAATTCATTATGGCTGCGCTGTGGCCTCACAAAGCGATGAAGGCGAGATGATCGAAGTTTCACGTCTTGGCGAAGACCGCGAACACGATAAACCCAATTATATACCGCGTTCATATCTTGTTGGTATTATACAGCCGCGTCTTGAAGAGATTTTTGAGCATGTTCGCGCCAAAATCAAGGATAGCGGCCTTGAGCGCATTATCAGCCGCCGGGTTGTCCTGACGGGCGGTGCCAGCCAGATTCACGGGTTGCGAGATTTAGCCGGGCATGTTCTCGATAAACAAGCACGTCTGGGCAAACCCATTCGCCTGACTGGCCTACCTGAAGCCGTCAGCGGCCCGGCATTTTCATCGGTTGCGGGTCTTTTGACCTATGCTGCTGAACATGTCGATGAAATGCCTGCAGAAATTATAGCCCAAATCCGCCCGGATTCAGTTCTTGAGCGCGTTAAGCTTTGGCTCAAGGAAAATTGGTAGAACAAACTGCAAAAAACTTATCCACATCAATTTGTTGCATTGCTTATATACAGGCGGTGGGTAAACAGACATCCTCGAAAAATTGAATCAGATGTGTGGGTTAGGAGTCATGCTTGTAAGCATGACTCAATTAAGTCGCCTCCATTTCGTGGTAAATATGTGTAAAAGTGGTGGATAGCTTGATGTTTAACTCTTTTCAGAAACAGTAAATTTAACTACACTTCTGAGTGCGTCGGCGATTTGCGTCGCTTTTCTTTAGCTTCTCATTTTTTTGCAGGCGTCCTACCAACGAATATCCTAATTCGAATATCCATTCTCTAGGGGTTCTAGTAACTATGATAAATGTAAAGATGCAATCCACAGCAGAAGTCCAACAACTGTCTCCTAAAATTGCGGTTATTGGTATCGGCGGTGCTGGCGGCAATGCCGTGAATAACATGATTTCTTCCAACTTAGATGGCTGTGAGTTTCTTGTATGTAATACAGATGCACAAGCTTTAATCAACTCACTGGCCGAAACCAAGGTTCAACTGGGTGTAGGTGTTACCGGAGGTTTGGGCGCCGGCTCAAAACCGGAAGTCGGGCAGGCCGCTGCTGAAGAAAGTCTGGAAGATGTGCTGCGTCATCTAGATGGCGCGAATATGGCGTTCGTGACTGCCGGGATGGGCGGCGGTACGGGCACAGGCGCAGCGCCTGTTATTGCCAAGGCCTGCCGTCAGCAAGGTATCCTTACCGTTGGTGTTATCACAAAGCCGTTTCATTTCGAAGGCGTGCACCGTATGGAGCAGGCTGAAAGAGGGATTAAGGAGATGCAGCAATATGTAGATACACTCATCGTCATCCCTAACCAAAATCTATTCCGTATCGCTAATGAAAAAACCACGTTTTCCGAAGCGTTTAAAATGGCTGATGGCGTTTTGCAATCAGGTGTGCGCGGCGTGACAGACCTCATGGTACGCCCTGGTCTGGTTAATCTTGATTTTGCTGATATCAGAACTGCCATGATGCAAATGGGCAAAGCTATGATGGGAACCGGCGAGGCAACAGGCGATAAACGCGCTGTTGAAGCCGCTGAAGCCGCGATCAACAATCCGCTGCTTGATGATGTGTCCATGAAAGGCGCAAATGGTGTTATTATCAATGTCACCGGTGGCTATGATATGACCTTGTTTGAAGCTGATGAAGCATGCAATCGTATCCGTGATGAAGTCGATCCGAACGCAAATATTATCTTTGGCGCGACCTTTGACGAATCAATGGATGGCTCTATGCGTGTATCTATTGTGGCTACTGGCATCGAAAAAGAACAAAAAGGCAAGCTTCTAGGTGGGAATACCGGTGGCACATTCGGCTCATCGGGCACCTCATCTGCCGGAGGCCCCACAGGGGGCATGGAACAATCCGTTCCGGGGAATGTTGCATCTGCATCTCATGTTGCCGCACCGATTGTCCAGTCTGCCAATAAGACAATGCCGACTCCTCCTATCGTAAAAAAGCCGGCAACGGCTCTTTCCGGGCGTGAAGTGATAAGAGGATTAACCGCACCAACTCCCATATCACAAAATGCAAAAACACCTTCACCTCTTGCTGCCCCGATTAAGAGGGACACTGATGCTTTTGTCTCAATGGATATGTTTGAGCAGTCTGAATTCATGGGCAGGGCAGATAAAACAGACGAAACGGCTTTAAGGGGTTCTACGCTGGGTGATGCGTTTATTCCACCCAAACCTATGGAACCTGATATGAAGATTCCTGAAACAGGGGTGGGAGCACATATTTCGAATTTCCGAGGGGAGCACGCCGATAAGGCTGATCAAGATCAAGATAAGCATATTCAGATGCGGTCTTCCGGGCTACAGCTCAACCCGCCAAAACTTGCCTATCCTTTGGCCAAACCGCAGGCGCACACTCCTCGTACGCCGTCTTTATTTGAACGTATTACCGGCACAGTACAGCAACATATCGAAAATCTGCGTGATGAAGGGGATAAGTTAAAAGTACAAGAGCCGCAAAGGCCGCTACGGGATAAGAAAGGGGCACCAAGTGCTTCTCAGGAAAGTCTGGACATCTCTGCACCGGCAGGTAAGCCTGCTGTCAAAATTGATGATGAGTTGGATATCCCTGCCTTCTTGCGTCGTCAGGCGAATTAATTAAGGGACTATTAGCATTTACCGGCGCGGCAAGTGCTAGTGACCTACGACAGTTTACCCCCCTTGTGTCTTCTATGCTATCGGGTGGAAAGAGCTCTGCTGTGGCAGGGCTCTTTTTGTATGAATCGAGATTGATCTTTAAGGTCTTATAAATATTACAAATATGTAACAAAGCGAAACAAAGCGTGATTTGATGCTTCACTGCAATAACTTATATACTCAATGACAATAAAGAAGGTGGAGATTGTACCCATATATATGTGTCTGCCTCTAAAAATAAAAATAATAATGACATTTACACCGAAACGTATTAAACCCGAGTTTTTAAAAACCAACAAAAGCCAGCGAGCATTAGAAATGACGTATGTGAAACAACAAACATTGCGCAGTGAAGCCACGCTTTCAGGAATTGGGCTACACACAAATGTTCAGGTGAATATGAAGCTGCGCCCGGCAGAATCCGGTCACGGTGTTGTATTTGTGCGCACGGATATGCCTGCCGGTGAAAGTAAAATCCATGCCCGTTGGGATAATGTGATTACAACAAATCTCTGTACCCAGATTGCCAATGAATGTGGGGCGAAAGTTGGCACAATCGAACATCTGATGTCTGCTTTGCGTGGCTTGGGTATTGATAATGCCAGCATCGAAATTGACGGCCCCGAAGTTCCGGCTATGGACGGGAGTGCAATGCTGTTCGTAAGTATGATTGAGCAAGCCGGTATTGTTGCTCAGGATGAACCGCGGCGTTTGATCCGCATCTTAAGAAAAGTCAATGTTCGTGACGGAGAAAAAAGCGTCACCCTTAAACCTGAAGAAGCATGTACCTTTGAAGGAGAGATTGATTTTGATCACGCAATCATAGGCCGACAGCGTTTAACAACACAATTAATCAACGGTAACTTCAAGCATGATATTGCTTGCGCCCGCACCTTCGGCTTTGAACGGGATGCTTTGTGGCTTCGTTCTCAAGGGCTTGGGCTGGGTGCTTCATTAGATAATGTGATTGTTCTTAATGAACATTCCATTCTCAATAATAACGGTTTGCGCTTTCACGATGAATTTATCCGCCACAAGCTTTTAGATGCTATCGGAGATTTATATCTTGCCGGGGGTCAGATCCTCGGACGTTACAGCGGTGAAAGAGCAGGGCACGAAATTAACAACGCCGCTTTGCATGAGCTCTTTTCTGATCCCGGAAACTGGGAATATACAACGCTGGATAATGATTCTTCTCATATGAGTAATGCTGAAAACAAAAAGTACTTTGAGCTTGCATAAGTGCAAAACTTTTTTTGCAATAGTTGATTTAACACATCTAAAGGGGTTTACCCTTTTCTTTATGAAGCCATCAGTTTATCAATATATATCTGTATATATCTGTCCAATTAAAATTATGGAGCTGTCCTTATGTGCGCAGGCAAGTGCCCGAAAAAAACAACCATACGCGAAATTCTGTTGATAGGAATAGCTTTGATGGCCACCTTGGGAATTTCAGCATGTTCTTCCACGGGTGAAAAACATGAGCAGGATATCGAAACTGCCTCGGTGGAAGTGCTATATGAACGGGCGAATAAGGCTCTGGAAAATGAGAACTACGAAAAGGCCACAAAGTTTTTTGAAGAAGTTGAACGTCAACACCCATATTCTGAGTGGTCAACCCGCGCACAGCTCATGGCGGCTTATTCCTCTTATCTTGGGAAAAGCTACGACGAAGCCCTGATTGCGCTGGATCGCTATATTCAGCTTCACCCCGGAGCGAAGGACGTGGATTATGCCTATTATCTCAAAGCTTTGAGCTATTATGAACAAATCTCTGATGTGCGCCGAGATCAGGAAATGACAATGAAGGCCGTGCAGGCACTTAATGCGCTTATCAGCCGTTTTCCCAATAGTGAATATGCGCGCGATGCTACTCTCAAACGCGATTTGACTATGGATCATCTGGCGGGCAAGGAAATGGAAATCGGTCGTTATTACTTAAACCGTGGTTATACCAACTCAGCAATTAACCGCTTTCGTAGCGTGATTGTAAATTTCCAGACTACGAGTCACGTATCCGAGGCTCTGCACCGATTGGTCGAGGCATATATGACTCTGGGTCTGAAAAACGAAGCCTATCAGGTCGCTGCCGTTTTGGGGCATAACTATCCGGGCAGCAAATGGTATGAGCGTTCCTATAATCTTCTTGACGATGCACAGCGCCGGAAAATCATGGATGAGCGCGGATTTATCGAGCGCACGATTAATACTTTGCTTAAGCCTGAATAAAGCCTGTGCTGATGCATCCAAGCTCATCGATCAGGCCGCATAAGAAGGAAAAAAATTTATGAAGGCATCACTCTTTGATTTCGATTTTGAAGATGCCAAAGCCCGTCATAAAGCGTTGAAAACCAAGATTCGCAAACATGACATGTTATATTATGCAGAAGATAAACCGGAAATATCTGATGCCGATTACGATAGACTGCGCCTTGATCTGGAAGAAATAGAATCACGTTATCCTAAGCTCATCACTAAAGACAGCCCCACTCAAAACGTAGGCATAGCCCCTTCTAAAGGCTTTAAAAAAGTTAAGCACGCCGTGCCTATGCTTTCGTTGTCCAATGTGTTTAGTGAGGAAGAAGCTAATGACTTCCTAAAACGCGTGCGTCGCTTCCTAGGTTTGTCCGAAAATGAACCGATTGAGATTATAGCCGAACCGAAGATCGATGGATTATCTTGCTCTCTGCGTTACGAGAATCGTAAACTTGTACTGGCTGCTACGCGTGGGGATGGCGCGGAAGGTGAAGATATTACAAAGAACGTGAAAACCATTAAAGATGTGCCGCAAAGCTTGCCCGATGATGCGCCGGAGGCGCTTGAGGTGCGTGGTGAAATCTATATGAGCCGCGCTGATTTTGCCGCATTGAATAAGCGCTTGGAGGATGAAGGTAGAAAAATCTTCGCCAACCCGCGCAATGCGGCGGCAGGCTCGGTGCGCCAGCTCGATCCATCTGTGACTGCTGAACGGTCTTTGAAAATGTTTGCCTATAGCTTAGCAAGTGTTCCAGAGGGACTTGCAGATAACCATTATAGTGTACTGCACTGGCTTAAATGCAGTGGATTTAAGGTCTCCGCTGGTGTGAAAGCTGTAACTCGATTAGATGAACTTATGTGCAATTATCATGATATTATCGAGTCACGTCCGAACCTCGATTACGAGATTGACGGCATTGTCTACAAAGTCAACGATCTGGCTTTGCAGAAGCGCCTAGGTTTTGTTTCCCGCTCGCCGCGCTGGGCGACAGCGCATAAATTCCCTGCCGAGCAAGCCATTACCCGCATCAACGAGATCAATATTCAGGTCGGGCGCACCGGCGCACTCACACCTGTAGCAAGGCTGGAGCCGATTACCGTAGGCGGGGTGGTGGTCTCTAATGCCACACTACATAACGAAGATGAGATTGCGCGAAAGGATATCCGTATCGGCGATATGATTGTAGTGCAACGTGCCGGGGATGTTATTCCTCAGGTCGTACGCGTTCTCACCGAAAAGCGAACCGGTAATGAAGAAAAATTTAAACCTCTTGAAATCTGCCCGGAATGTGGTGCGCATGCTATTCGTGAAGAGGGAGAAGCGGTGCGCCGTTGCACAGGGGGATTGACGTGCCCTAAGCAAGTCGTAGAACGCCTTAGGCATTTCGTCTCGCGCTTGGCTTTTGATATAGACGGGCTGGGCGATAAAATCATCCAGTCTTTTTGGGATGACGGACTTATCCAAAATCCGGCAGACATCTTCACTCTTGAACAGCGCAATAAAGAATCACTCACGCCTATCCGCGAGCGTGAGGGGTGGGGAGGCCTTTCGGAAAAAAAACTTTTCGAATCAATCAATGATCACCGAACTATTCCGCTCAACCGTTTTATATATGCGCTTGGGATTCGCCATATCGGTGAAGCGACTGCCAAACGTCTAGCTGTGACTTATGGCTCAATAGATGCTTTACAAGATGCTATGATTACTGCGGGAGATAACGATTCGAATGCCTATAGTGATTTGTTGTCAATCGAAGATATCGGCCCTGCAGCAGCAAGCAGCCTTGTTGTATTCTTTGCCGAATCGCACAATCTGGAGGTTCTAAGTAGGCTCAAGGATTATTTAATAATTGAACCATACGAACAACCCGATAATGTTGATAGCGTAGTTGGGGGCAAAACAGTTGTTTTTACCGGAACGCTCACAAAAATGACACGACCCGAGGCCAAGGCCAAGGCAGAAAGTTTGGGGGCAAAAGTCTCCAGTTCGATTTCCAAAAAAACAGACTATGTTGTGGCGGGCGAGAAAGCAGGCTCCAAACTCAAAAAAGCGCAAGATCTTGGCGTGAAGATATTAAGTGAGGATGGTTGGCTGGATATTATTTCCCAGTAAAAAACAAAAGACACACCAAATCAAGAATGCCCGTTTGCTCTGATCTATACTATTCTTAAGTGAAACTACTATATAAATAATCTCTGGAGTTTATATAGCATCCATTTTATCGCGCAGTTCATAAAGCTTTGACATGGCAGTTTCGATTTCAGCGGGATAATCCCGGCGCTCAATAAATTCACCACCTCCGGTATTGCGTGTCATCGAATGTTCCAGTGCCCGCGTAAGAAGCTCAGATATTTTGAGGTCATCTTGTTGCAATGACAACTCCAGAGAAGAAAGAATCCGGTCGCTTAATCGAATCTGGTCTCTGTTCACATCGGCCATTTTATTATCTCCTAAAGTTTACCGGAATACACTTTGCACTGTATTTAGAAAGGTTTCAAGGTTTCAGGTCGTTCTATAATCGTTTCTTTCACCAAAGTGTAAAAATGTTCAAGAAAATTGTCACGCACTTCATCATTTTCCATGATAATTTCATGTTCGCTATTAGGATAGTCTATAATTTTTGCGCCCGGTATGTAGCCTATAACTTTCTGCGCAAGAGCATTATCAACAAGAGTCTCTTTTCCGGGAAAAGAAAACAGGCACGGGATGTTTGGCGGCGTTTTTCTCATGACATTTCTCAGGTGCATACAAGAGTGCTGCGCTTCGTAAATCCATCGATATGTGACATCGCCGCAACGAAGTTCAGGGACGTGCTCTGCCCAGATCCACTCAACCGCACCTCGTTTTTCATCGGAGGTCAGGTCAGAATATTTCACACGTTTTTCCCAGTTATTGCCTTTGTAAACGTAACATGAGCCTGCGAAAAAGCTTTTTAAAGAAGTTATTGCCAGCCCAAGCCATTGCGGTATTTTATCAAAAACCTTAAGACCGAAAAGAGGTGCGTTAAAACAGGCACATTCAAAACCTTCAACATTCTTGGCTAAGTAATGCAGTCCTATATGTGCGCCCGTTGAATGGCCGATCATTGCCAGAGGAATGCGTCCTTTGTCAGGGTGGACGCTGGAATGCTTGATATACTCCTTAATAAAATAACGCAAATCTTTAACATCTTCATCAAAACCGTGACTATGACGTTTTTGCGGATTTGATTTTATCAGGCGGGTTGATTTTCCCTGCCCCGCCCAATCAAGAATCCAGAAGGCAAGATTATGATCCAGACACCATTGAGCCAGCTCAAAATATTTCTCGGAAAATTCGCGCACCCCCGGTAGGCACACGACAACGGCATCAGGAACACTGTTACTCGGGAATACAGAACCAAAGCGAACATAACGCCCTTTTTTGCGCTCAAACCCATGCCAGCGCCAACCTTTAGGCTGGCAAAAACGAGGTTCCAGACTAGGAGGAGACTCTATTTCACTCACATTTCACCATTTTGTTATAGTTGTTATTATTTTCTTTTTTCTTCTCGATAATAGTCTCGATAACCAACCCACGATACTTAAATAACATAATAAATATTGGTTATTCCATTGCTTTAATGATATTTTCCGTCATTTTTTTCGCATCGCCAAGTAACATCATAGTATTTTGCTCAAAAAACAAGGAGTTATCGATACCGGCATATCCCGAACCCAAAGAGCGTTTTACAAACAGCACGGTTTTGGCTTTTTCAACGTCTAAAATGGGCATGCCGTAAATAGGGGAAGTTGGATCGTTCTTAGCCGATGGGTTGGTAATATCGTTTGCTCCGATCACATAAGCCACATCGGCCTGCGCAAAATCGCGGTTGATATCTTCCATTTCAAAGACTTCATCATAAGGCACAGTGGCTTCCGCCAAGAGTACATTCATATGTCCGGGCATGCGACCGGCTACAGGGTGAATGGCATATTTTACATCCACGCCGTCAGCTTTGAGGATGTCAGCCATTTCACGCAAAGCATGTTGAGCCTGCGCCACAGCCATACCATAACCAGGGATGATAATGACTTTCGATGCATTCTTCATGATATAAGCAGCATCTTCCGCTGCGCCGATTTTAGCTGAACGATCACCCATATCCTGCACACCGGATACCGAATCATTACCACCAAAACCACCCAGAATAACATTAAAGAACGAGCGGTTCATGCCTTTACACATAATGTAAGACAAGATTGCACCTGATGCACCAACCAGCGCTCCGATAATAATCAGCAGGTTATTATGTAGCGTAAAGCCAATACCTGCGGCGGCCCAACCGGAATACGAGTTGAGCATGGAAATAATCACCGGCATGTCCGCGCTGCCAATGGGAATAATCATCAATACGCCCAGAATCAGCGCAAAAATAGCAATGCCCCAGAACCAGAACGCGCTGCCTGTTGCACATAAAAGAACGAGCATAACCATCAGAGAGATGCCAAGCAGGGCGTTCAGTTTATGCTGCCCTGAAAAAACAACCGATTTGCCGTTGATTATCCCTTGCAGTTTCCCCCAAGCGACAATTGATCCGGTAAAAGTGATTGCTCCGATTGCAAGTCCTAAAGACATTTCGATCAGACTAACCAGCTTAATATCGCCCGGGATACCTATGTCATAGTTCTCAGGGTTATAAAAAGCCGCCCCGGCTACACAAACAGCGGACATACCAACCAAAGAGTGAAACGCTGCAATAAGTTGGGGCAGGGCAGTCATTTCAATATTTCTGGCAATATAGGCTCCGATCGAACCGCCGATACCCACGCCGATAATAATCCAAAGCCATTCAGAAACCCGGGGGTCGAATAATGCTGTCACCATCACCAGTGCCATACCAACTATTCCGAAGGTAAGGCCTTTCCGTGCGCTTTCAGGATGCGACAATCCTCGCAACGCAAGAATAAATAAAACCGATGCAATAAGATAAATAAGTGAAGAAATGATAGTCATGCCTTGATCCTGAGTATTTTTATATTCGTGTAATTAAATCGTTATCATTAACGCCTTGCTACTAACCTTTTTTCTTAAACATATGCAGCATGCGCTGGGTAATAATAAAGCCGCCGAAAATATTTACCGAAGCAAAAATAACAGCCAAAAACCCCAGCACGCTGGAAAAAGTGGATGTTGAATGTGCCCCTGTCGCCAGTATAGCGCCCACGATAATCACCGATGAAATAGCATTGGTGATTCCCATCAATGGCG
>JAGLKL010000149.1 GCA_023141075.1 Alphaproteobacteria bacterium | reverse complement strand
GGCTCTATATCTCCAAGATTTGCTTTAATTATCCAGTCCCATCCCCAATGCCAATATTCTGGAGCAGATTCCGCCAGCCATGTTTGGACTTTTGTTAGCAGCTCATTCAGAGAGTCCCTGTATTCTTGCCTTTTCCTGAGAAATACTAAAACGCTTCCATGAAAAGTAACAATCCCGCTACGCCTTCTTTCAATCAAGTGCTGAATTTCATTAAATGCTTCCTTAAAAAGCAAGCTATCCTGAAAACAGGAGCCAATGCTATTTTCATCTGGCCAGGGAAATTCAACACAGGCAATTAATAAAAGTATTTCTCTTGCGCTTGCAGATAAGTTAGACCAAAGCGTCGCATAATAATTATGAATATCTCCATCTGGACATGTAGAAAGCCGTTCTATATCGTATTTAGTCAGATGTTTATTACGTGTGGATAGACTTTTGATTGAGTAGATTAAATGCAATGGATATCCGCCTGAAATCTTAAGAAATGCCTCAGATACTTCAACAAGTTCCCTTGCTTTGTAATCGTCACCCCCAACTAAGCTAACCTCTTCATTTTTTGATAGACTTTTTATCCAGCTTTTAATTGCGTTTAAATCCATAGGGGGCAGGTTCAGCCAGTATTGATCCCTCGGTACATTAGGAATCAATAAAGAAGGAAGCTGAGCATCACTAACTGGTTGCGTTCCTAAAATCAAACAAACTTTATCTCGTAAAGGAATTAGCTTATTTACTAGATGTTCAAGCTGCGTTATGTCTGAACGCTCTCGTGCTACATGATCTAAGCCATCAATAATTACAACTAGCTTTTTATCTTGTTGAGAGGCTTCATCAGAGGCCATCTTTATCCATTCATCAAGGCATTCAGGATCGTATTCTCGGCCATTAAATAATGAAGTGAATTGTAATTGTAACTGGCTTTGTAAGGAACGGGCAGCATTGGGATAGGTAATTCTGTCAATTACAGTCTGTGCGGATAATGAATAATGATGCCTGATAACTGGAATATCTTGCCCTATTAAGGACTCTGTCAAATAAGAAAGGTAAGTGCTTTTACCCATCCCAGGAAGCCCTGAAATAACCCAACAACCAAATGATTTTGTTTTTTCAACAATATCTGCATGAAAGCCCTCTGAAGGAAGTATGTAGCCTTCCGGGATTTCAAAAAACTGAGATATAGAGCTTGAACTACCTGTTGTCAGTAGATCACGTATATGCTCAATTTTAATTCTTCCATCTGGTGCAGGCTCATTTTCTCGCGTGGCCCACCTTTCAACAGCTTTCAAAAAGCGAAACCAACCTTCTTCTGTGGGGCAATGGTCTGGCACCAGACCATCTTTTAATTTATTTTCAAAATCATCAATTTCAGGCTGACTATGATCGAAAGTAAATAGGTCAAAAAATTCTTTAGCTTTTTGGTATCCGCCAAGTTGCTCTTTTATCTTTTCCAAGTGGTTTTCTGGAACTAGATCAATATTAATTTTGTTGTTGCAAAGACATTTTTCGACTTCATCGTCAGGCACCCGATTGGTTTTTAGTGCAGCGACCGACAACAAGTCTTCTGCATTATATTTTGCGGTGTCACTTTCCCATTTTTGAAGGAAAGATGTTCCTTTCTCGGTTTTCTCCAGCAACCAGTCGAAGCTAAATTTTAGATCATCCCGCTCAGAATCTATTGTGAATTTAACTTGGAGCAGCTCATAACGTCCTTCTTTATTGAACGCAATAACGTCATCTAAACCTTTAAAACGTCCTTTAGCCTTTGTCCCCTCAATGCAAACCCACTGATATCTATCTGGTTCATGGAACCAATTCACTAATATGTGGATGCACATCAAATCTTGATATGTATACCCGACTCTTGTTAACTGAGTATATTTAATCTTAGCGCTCATAAAAATGGCTTTTGTATTATTGGTTATACGTCCGCTATGGATCGTGCTCGGACATTTTTTATTTTGATATTTCGGCAGTGTACAGGGGCATATTCGCACGCACAAGTGGAGTCTGGCTTCGGCCATAAGCGGACGTTAGGTTGGCTTTAACCTCATCTTTGCAGACTCCACCGTTTCCATCTTTCGAAAATCATCACGATCCTGTAGTGCTTTTTTCTTGTTTTTATATTCGTGCAGCTCAATACGTGCATCTGTATAGACCACTCGCAGAACATACGCTTTTTTTTTGGCAGTCATTTCTATTCTTCTCAAAACATAAACACCATGTTAACCAATAGTATCACAATCATTTGGCCATCATCTCCGTTTACTGTCATTCAAAATCACGACATAAGGGGGCATTTAAGAGCTCTTGAACGTCTTCTTCCGAAAAATACGGCACCCTTTACTTTATCTAGTAAGTCTTTAAGCGAACAAGGATCAGCTTACTAGCTTTGTTAAATGCCATTGGTGCCAAACATACGGCCTGATCCATAGGTAACGTAATAGCGCCCACATTTATTGTATTTTGAAAGCTCAGATTTAATGCCTTCTTCAGTAACACATATCATTTCCATGGCCTCACGTTTATTTACTACCAGCCAATAAGTTAAAAACTGGCTAAATGACTTATGTCCTCGCACTGAAGCGTAAAAAGCACTCAAAGAGGGTTTGCCATAAGGACACAATTTTTCCCATGCTCCTTTTTTATTGAATCCTTCAAACAACTTCAACCATTCTTCATTATATGTCTTTACAAATAAATCATTGAGTTTCTTATGCTCTTCTTTGAGTTTTTCATCTATTAATTTTTGTTCTTCACTGAGTTCACATCGAATAAATTCAGAACTTCCTCTGTTTCCAAACTGATCTCGTCCAGACTTCTGAAGGAGCACTCTATTTTTCATACTCATAGTCAGATACTCCGTAAGCATTTAATGTTAAAAATCATCTCTGCGCCTAAACTCTCTAAGTTCCCACTGTGCAACCGTTTGTTTTTTGCTTTCCGCTTGCTGACGAAGTATTGCGGCCGCTAATCTATACTCATCAATACTATTACTGCTAATCCAATCATAATTAAATTCAGGGTATTCTACTTTTACTTTATCTCTAATGATTCCGTCGATTGGGCAATGTGGTGGTTCACTGATGACATTTGAGCACCATAAATATTTTAAGTGTAAATTAATTAGTTTTTGTGCAATACCGATACGAAATTCATCATTACGTAAGTACTGACCAATTTTATTCGTTAAATTAGTTGCGGTATCTGATATATATTGCACATGCTGCTTTTCCGATAGCATTGTTTCGTATTTTACTTCGATTTCAGTTAGGACATCACGAATTGCATTTTTTGCCGGTTTTTTTTGATGTTCTTTTACGCTGCTCTTGTAAATAGTGTTATTTTTATCTCTTGTGGATAGTGCAGCTTTAATCGTTAACAAACCAAGCTCGTAACCTATAAATCGTTTCTGCTCTATTAATGGCACTAATAATTTCCTCTTTTGACCGCTAACGTCCAGCTCACCGAGCAAACTTTTGATGGCGTGTTTTGTGCGTTGTCAGAGTAATTTGGATTCAAAAAGTAAAATATAAGATGTCTCCAAACGTCTGCTTTGGGTCGAAAGCAGACATTAATCCTAATTTCCAGACACTTACCCCAGGAACGTCCGGGAACGGCCAAACTCGGACATACATCACAATGAGAAACGGC
>JAGLKL010000148.1 GCA_023141075.1 Alphaproteobacteria bacterium | reverse complement strand
GTTGGTATCCCACCGGCTCAGCGCGGCATCCCGCAAGTCGAGGTTACTTTTGACATCGATGCTAATGGGATCGTTAATGTCTCAGCAAAAGATAAGGCCACTAATAAAGAACAACAAATCCGCATTCAGGCCGGTGGCGGTCTATCTGAAGAAGACATCGACAAAATGGTAAAAGAAGCTGAAGTCAACGCAGAAGGTGATCGTGAAAAACGCGATCTTGTTGAGACAAAAAACCAGGCTGAATCCTTGATTAATTCAATCGAAAGCTCTATCGAAGATCTGGGAGATGATATTCCCGCCGACGAAAAAGGCGAAGTCGAGTCTGCCCTCGAAGAGCTAAGATCTGTTCTGGATGGAGAAGATATAGATAAGATCAAGTCCAAAACGGAAAACCTTTCCAAGATTAGTATGAAACTGGGCGAAATGGCTTACCGTAAAGCACAGGAAGAAGCCAATACCGAAGTCATAGATAGTGACAGCTCTTCTGCTCCTGAAGATGATACATCATCTCCAGATGATGGTGAAACAATCGATGCGGATTTCACTGATCTTGAGATCGAAGATGAAAAAGATGAAAAAGATGATAAAGACTAGCCAAGTGGTTTAGCTATTAAGTCTTATCAATCAAAAAATAAACTAGGAGACGCGGATATTTATAAACGCGCCTCCTGGTGATATAAATAAGAAGAATAGTCACTTGATTTAATTTTTCGGCAACCGCAAGCAACGCAACGTACAGCGAAGTGCCCTTTGAGTGCAAAAATAAAAGAAAGCGACTATACTTATGGCCGGCAAAGATTATTACGAAATTCTCGGTGTTGATAACAAAGCCGGTGCGGATAAGATCAAAAAATCTTACCGCAAGCTGGCGATGAAGTTTCACCCTGATCAAAACAAAGACAACCCGGAGGCCGAAGAAAAATTCAAGGAAATCAACGAAGCCTATGACATCTTAAAAGACGATCAAAAACGCGCTGCTTTCGATCGCTATGGGTCAAGCGCCTTCGACAGCTCCGCAGCAGGTGCAGGCGGTTTCCCCGGCAACGGAGCCGGCTTTTCAGGAGCAGCCTTTTCAGACATTTTTGAAGATATGTTTGGCGATTTTGCGGACGGAGCACACCGCGATACACAACCCGGCTCAATGCGCGGTTCTGACATCCAATACACGCTGGGAATGACCCTCGAAGAAGCACATAAAGGCAAAGAAGCAAAAATCAAAATTCCGATTAACGACACTTGTGATCAATGCGCTGGAACAGGTTCGTCTGACGGTGACAACGTACATAACTGTGAAACTTGTGGAGGCAATGGGCGCATTCGCCAACAACAAGGCTTTTTCACAATTGAGCGCACCTGCCCAAGCTGTCACGGTGAAGGCGTAACCATCAAGAATCCTTGTAAAAATTGCGGTGGTTCAGGACGCGTACATAAAAGTAAGACCCTAAAAGTCAAAATCCCCGCAGGAGTTGAGACAGGCCGACGCATCCGTCTGAGCGATAAAGGCGAAGCAGGCGTGCGTGGCGGATCGCATGGTGATCTTTATGTCATGATCAACGTCAAGCCACACAAGCTCTTTCAACGTGATGGCGCTAACCTGTTCTGCCGCGTCCCCATTACAGTCACACGCGCAGCTCTGGGCGGAGAAATCGAGGTTCCAACAATCGATGGCACACGTGCCAACGTAAAAATCCCGGCAGGAACCCAGACTGCCCAGCAATTCCGTATGCGCAAAAAAGGTATGCACATGATCCGCTCTGATGCTCGCGGCGATATGTATATTGAGATATATGTCGAAACGCCGGTCAATCTGAATAAAAAGCAACAAAACCTCCTGCGAGAATTGGATAACTCTATAAAAGGGAGTGTCGAAGGCAGTAAACACTCCCCTCAATCCAGTGGATTCTTCAAAAAAATCCGGGAGTTTTGGGACGATTTAAGTGAATAAGAACTATATACAATAAAGGAGCACCAAACCATGGAAGTAGGCATTGTTGGATGTAATGGCCGTGTTGGGTCACTTTTAATCGAGGAACTACAATCCGGCGACTGGAAGGAAAAGGGTTTGACGCTCGCAGGTGGATACGCGATCTACGATATAGAAAAAATCAAAGGCTTCTTTGTAACAAACAAAAAAGAAGAACTCTTTGAGCGTTCAGACGTTATTATCGACTTTACGATGCCCGAAGGAACCGTTGAACACGCCAAGCTGGCCAAACAATACAAAACCGCTCTGGTCGTAGGCACAACCGGCCTTACTGAACAAGATGAAAAAGAATTAAAAAAAGCTGCAAAAGATGTTCCTATCGTTTATGCCGCCAATATGAGCATTGGTGTTAACATCCTGCTTGCTCTGGTCGGACAAGTCGCACAACGCCTTCAAGACGAATGGGACATCGAAATATTCGAAGCCCACCACAAATATAAAGTGGACGGCCCTTCAGGCACTGCGCTAGCCTTGGGGAAAACGGCGGCAACGGCCAGAGGGCACAATCTCAAAGACTTGGCCACTTTTGATCGTCACGGTCAAACCGGCGCTCGCGAAAAAGGGAAGATTGGTTTTTCCATTATGCGCGGTGGCGATGTTGTCGGTGAGCATAATGTGATGTTTTTAAGCGAAGGCGAACGCCTTGAACTTTGTCACAAAGCAACAAACCGCAGCTTGTTTGCCAAAGGTGCTCTACATGCTTCCACCTGGCTCAAAGATAAAGAACCCGGGCTGTATTCCATGCGTGATGTTCTAGATCTTTAGGGTCTAAACCCACACATTAGATAGTTTAGCTAAAACTCCCCATTGGAACGCCCTCTTTCTGCAACAATCGTCTTTTCATATCCGCGCCCCATGTGTAATTACCAAGCCGTCCGCTTTTCTGGATCACACGGTGACACGGTACAATAATAGAAACCGGATTTTCCGCCAATGCCAAACCAACAGCACGCACCGCTTCCGGGCGGTTAATCATTTCGGCAATTTCACTATAGGCACAAACATACCCCCTGCCGATTTCCCTAAGAGCGTTCCACACCTCTATTTGAAAATCCGTTCCTCGAAAATCTACTTCTAGGCTAGCCTCACGCCCGTCTTCCCAAGCCCGCAAGGCTCGTCGTCCAAGATTGTCCGCAACAGTATTACTCTGCAAAAGCGAAGAATCTGGAAACTTCTTTTTTAGCTGCGCCAGAATATCATTCTGTTTTTGTCCCTCCAGAACAAAACCAAGTCGGCAAATACCCTTATCTGTATGCGCAATGACCATCTCGCCCAAATTACATAGATAAAATCCGTAAATAATACGCTCGACTAACATAGCGATACCTTTTCTTCCCCTGTTATCTCTGTTATTCCTGATGGTCAAAAGATTATTTATATCATGCCAATGAAGCATAGGGTCAAAACTCATATCTATCATACAATTCTGTTCCATTTTACGGGAAAAGAACCAAATTTTTGCATCTGGACTTTCAAACCGCTTGGCATTAACTTTGGCTAATCCCTGCACACTTTTCAAGCCCATCTACCAAAAATTTGACAGGCGCAGAAAGGCTGATAGATATGAGTTTTGACCCTAAGGATATCTACGAATTTTTTTTGCGCCTGCAAAAAGATAATCCGGAGCCAAAGAGCGAACTGGATTATACAAACGCGTACACCCTGCTCGTCGCCGTAACTTTATCTGCGCAATCCAC
>JAGLKL010000147.1 GCA_023141075.1 Alphaproteobacteria bacterium | reverse complement strand
AGAAAAAGTTGCGACTGACGTTATTAATCACTATTAATCACTTTCGGGTTTAATTCCTCGCCCCTTGGGGCTGGGTTGTTCAATTGTTCTTAACTAATTAGTTTAACAGTTTTAGGACACATATTTGTTTTGCAATAATAAAAAGAGCTTTTCCTTTGCTGCAAAATCATGCATATTGACGTATGTTTCGTGAGTGTGGAGAGAGGATATGATGCATCGAAAGAGGGCATTAATCACAGGTGTCGCCGGTCAGGATGGTGCTTACTTGGCTGAATTCTTGTTGTCCAAAGGATATGAGGTTCACGGCCTTGTGCGCTGGGACAGCTATATGAACGCCGACAATGCTCTGGAGCGTTTTGAGGCGCTGGGGATGGATGGCACGCGTCTAGCGGTGCATGTAGGGGATCTGACCGATGCGCAGAACGTTAGTGCAATAATCAAAAAAGTTCAACCTAACGAGATTTATAATTTGGCTGCTTTATCGCAAGTAGGGGTGAGCTTTGATACACCTGCTTCAACGATTGATATTAATGCCAAGGGAACACTGGCAGTGCTTGAGGCTGTGCGGCTTTTGGATATGGAAGGATGGGTGCGTATCTATCAGGCTTCGTCGTCAGAGATGTTTGGCAGCTCTCCGGCACCTCAAAATGAAGAAACTCCTATGCATCCGTGTAGTCCTTACGGTGTGGCTAAACAAGCGGCATATTGGCTGGCTAAAATTTACCGGGATTCTTACGGTATTTATATCTCAAACGGTATTTTGTTTAATCATGAAAGTCCGGTGCGCGGAGAGGATTTTGTGACTAGAAAAATTACCCGAGCAGTTGTTGAAATAGAGGCCGGGCGTAGTGTCCCTTTAAAGCTTGGTAATCTGGATTCTGTGCGTGATTGGGGGCATGCGCGTGATTATGTGGCAGGGATGTGGGCCATGCTTCAGCGTGATAAGCCGGGTGATTATGTGCTCGCAACCGGGCAGGCCAAAACGGTGCGCGAGTTTGTGGTCTGCGCTTTTTCTCATGTCGGCGTGCGCATAGGTTGGCGGGGCTGCGGGGAGGATGAAGTAGGGATTGATAAAAAAACCGGCAAAGTGCTGGTGATGGTTGATCCGGTGCTGTTTCGGCCAAAAGATGTGAATTATCTGCTGGGGGATGCCTCTAAGGCAAAAGCAGAGCTTGGTTGGCAGCCGAAAATTTACTTTGATGATTTGATAAGCGAGATGATTAATGCTGATCGCAATATCTATTATTACGAGCAGGAAGGGCGGGAGTGCTCTACTGTATTAAGGGCATGAGCTCTTATTCTCTTAAAGGTAAAAAAATCTGGGTGGCCGGTCATAGCGGTATGGTTGGTTCGGCGCTTGTGCGGCGCTTGTCGTGTGAGCCGTGTGAGATATTGAGCGTCGATCACGGCGCATTGGATTTATGTAATCAGGCTGCGGTTAAAGACTGGATGCGGGAGAATAAGCCTGATGCTGTAATTTTGGCTGCGGCGCGTGTGGGTGGGATACAGGCTAATGCTGATAACCCGGCTAGTTTTTTCTATGACAATATGATGATTGCCGCCAATGTTATTCATAGTGCTTATGAATGCGGGGTGGAGAAGCTCTTATTTCTAGGGTCTTCGTGCATTTATCCGAAAGAATGTGCGCAGCCTATTGAAGAAGAGGCACTACTCAGCGGGGCGCTGGAACCTACAAATGAAGCATATGCGCTGGCCAAGATTGCAGGGCTGAAGATGGCTGCATATTACCGTATGCAGTATAACTGTGATTTTATTTCGGCGATGCCCTGTAATCTGTTTGGCGTAGGCGATACTTATGATGAGCAGAATTCTCACGTTATTCCGGCATTGATTATGAAAGCACATAGAGCCAAGGAAGAAGGCGCAGATCATATTGTGATTTGGGGAACGGGTGCGCCGTTGCGTGAGTTTCTTTATGTTGATGATTTGGCTGACGGGTTGGTGTTTTTGCTCCGGAATTATAGCGCAGTGCAGCATATTAATATTGGGACATCTTGCGAAATAGAAATAAAAAATCTGGCGCGAATCATTTGCGCGCGAATCGGTTTTGACGGGGATTTGTGTTTTGATGAAACTAGCCCGGATGGTACGCTTATCAAGCGTTTGAAAGTCTCAAAACTACATGGAATGGGGTGGGAGCCTCCGTTGTTAAAATCGGCTCACGGCGATTTTTTTGACTATCTTTCACAAGGAATCGATTTTGCATACGCAGACTTTTTGCACAAAAATAAACAAAGTAACGTCCCGTAAAACAAAGAACTTTAGAAACTGCTAATATGCTTTGTGTTAGAAGTTCTTGAATTTTCATGCTTTTTCCGTAGAATAGAGGTAATTGGTGCAAATAATGTGTAAGGTAATATTAAACTGTGCAAATTATTTTGTCGGGTTTTTTGGAGTTACAAATTAGTGCATATGGGGAGAGACGCTGCACTAAGATCAGGAAGCTGGAGGCCTGATCAATAAAAGCAGAAACGTAACAAGTACGATATGAGGGAGGATCGATCTATGTTTTTAAGCGACCATATTCTAAAAACCCGTAAAGGATGCATTCCGGTTGTCGCAAATTGGGAAAATGACGTTATTGACGTTGTCCTAGAGACTTGCGAGCTGGATGAAGACCCAAGTGGGTATCGTGCGGTTTATCATAAGACGGTTCCTGCAAATACAAATGTGCTTAGTAGCGATTGGTATTGCATTGGGGCGTCCTATCTGAAAAACCGGCTTGAAAAGCTGCGCTGTGCGGGCTTTGAAGCACCGATGACAATAAAAGCAATTAACTTACTCGATCAAAAGAGATTAGAGCGCTTCTCATAATAACAATATAGATGACTAAGTTGTCTTTAGTTGAGGGTGTTTGAAAATTTTTGTTCCCGGATTCTTCCCTGTGTATTTGTCGTTTACGCAGGTTAGCTAAACGCCTATGGTATTTGAGTTTTTTCAGGTTCTAAAGGCGAGGAGTAATCATCATATAAATGTTTGGTGCTGTTCCAGATGGCTTTTTCTGCCACGAAAGGCTCGAGCGGGCGGATATATAATGCGCGGATGTTTTTTGGCGTGGGGGCGTAGGCACGGCCAAGTTTTTGGCAGATAACCGACATGATCCTGCCGTCATTATCTATTGTTTCGCTGTAAGTGATGCTTTTTAGATGGTATTCATATTTACCTTGTGTGCCTATCGCAATAATTTCGGCGATATTCTTTCCATGAACTGCTCCTGTCAGACGTTCGGCATCGATGTATTTTTGATCCGGTGCACTCTGCGTTGAATAAAAGGAAAAACATATTCCCGTATCAAAACCCAATACGGGCAATGTGCCCGGTTCGGGGATGGGTACTTTTACCGGCTTATCGAACTTAGTGGATTGTGCGTATAAAGTGACATTACGGTGTAGGGGCCAAAGTATTTTTTCCTGTATCGAAGTAGGGGTCACGAGCATTAATACGGAATAAAACGGTGTAAGAGAGGCTAATAATATAATCGCTGCTACGAATCCCAAAAGTGAGAAAATACCAAATTTATACTCTTGTTTTTGCGGCTTATCTTTTTCTTTTTGATTTAAAAAAGGAATGGGATTGCCGTATTGATCGAGATAAACGGGACGTTTGGGTTTTGGCTCTCCTTGTTCCTTCTTGTTTTTCTTTTTGGTCATTTATAGTAGTTCCACTTAAGAATAATACATTTTGCTTGAGTAATTTTCTACCCAATGGGCACAGGTTAATTATCTGCGCATAATTTCATCACCGTAGCTACGGCT
>JAGLKL010000146.1 GCA_023141075.1 Alphaproteobacteria bacterium | reverse complement strand
AGAATTTTTCCAGTCCGTCCAGCCCTGTTTTTTTCTTTCGCCCTCCGACAATCCAGTAGATATTGTTATGAGAGCACAAAGCCATAGCTGTTGAGGCCGCGTTTGTAGCCTTGCTGTCATTGACATAGCTGATACCGTTAATCGTGCGCATCATGTATTGACGGTGGTTTAGTCCCGGAAAGCTTTCTACACCGTTCCAGATTTCTTCAGGCGTTAAACCGATTTTTCGGGCTACAGCATAGGCACAGACAATATTCTGGTGATTATGTGTTCCTTTAAGCGTATCAAATTTTGATAGTTTTTCTTTATCGAGAGTCTTGTAAGCAGAGACTTCGACAACCTCACGCAAAGCAGCCTTCCTCACATTATCCAATATCTTTTGCGTGTATTCATCATCGCTGCAAATCACAGCTACGCCGGGATTATCGCCTTTTTTGGGTTCGCATAGACGCTCTTTAACTTCAGCGTAATGTTCTATAGATCCATGGCGGTCGATATGGTCAGGGGTGATATTCAAGATTACGGAGATATCAGGACGAAAAGACGGACACAAATCAATCTGATAGGAAGACAGCTCCAGCACCACCCATTTAAGGCCAACTTTGCCTTCAACTTTTAAGTCAAAGACAGCTGTTCCGATATTACCTCCAAGGGCATTTTTTGTGCCTGCTTCGCTTAAGATATGACTGAGCAGGCTTACTGTCGTTGATTTGCCGTTGGTTCCGGTAACTCCGATTGTTTTAAGAGAGGGGTGAATACGGAAGAATAATTCTATATCGCAAAGGATTTCCAGAGCGCACTTTTGCGCCTTTAGGACTATGTCATGAGGGCGCGGATGGGTTAAAGGAATGCCCGGCGAAAGGATAAGAAAAGCAGGCGCAGAGAAATCCTGCACTTCAATATCGAGCAGTTTAATGTTTTCATATTTAGCGAATTTCTTAAGATTATCCGGATTATCATCACCGATAATGAGAGAGGCTCCGGCTTTATGCAAAGCGCTAACGATGGCACAGCCGGACTTTCCCATTCCGTAGACTAAAACGGGTGTTCCTTTTAATGATTTGACGAAATCTTTTATCTCGCTCATGAAAATTCCCGACTCGTTTTTTCGCGCACAAAAAAGCGCGTGCATTATCGAAGCTTCAGGGTAGCTAGTCCAACCAAAGCAAGAATAACGGCAATAATCCAAAAGCGAATGACAATCGTTGGTTCCGACCAGCCTTTTTTCTCGAAATGGTGGTGGAGCGGCGCCATCGCAAAGACTCGCTTGCCTGTCAGCTTGAATGAGGCAACCTGCACGATCACCGAGACAGTCTCCAACACAAACAAACCACCGATAATAGCCAGAACAATTTCATGCTTGGTCATCACAGAGATAGCGCCGAGCAAGCCTCCCATGGCTAGCGAGCCTGTATCCCCCATAAAGATGGCCGCCGGTGGGGAATTATACCATAAAAAGCCCATCGCTCCGCCGATTAAGGCTCCGCAAATAATGGCCAGTTCTCCTGAGCCAGGGATATTGTGAATGTATAGGTAAGCGGAATAATCCACTCGGCCAACCAGATAGGCAATCAAACCAAAGCATGCGGCGGCTATCGCCACGGGGACAATCGCCAGCCCATCCAGCCCGTCAGTGAGATTTACTGCGTTGGATGCTCCGATAATTACCAGTAGTGACCATGGAATGAAAAACCATGAAACATTGATGAGCAAGTCTTTGAAAAATGGCGGCGCGATATGGGTACTCACATCCGCAGGTAAAGCGTGCATAATGCCTATTGTAGCGATGGTGCCGATCAAAACCTGTCCCAGAATTTTGAGTTTGCTGGATAGACCTTTTGAATTGCGTTTGGTGAGTTTGAGGTAATCATCAACAAACCCGATCAGGCCATAGCCCAGCATCACCAGCATCGCATACCATACATAATGATTGGTCAGATCCGACCAAAGAAGCGTGCTGATACATACTGAAACCAATATCATTAACCCACCCATTGTCGGTGTTCCGGCTTTTTTCAGATGTTCTTCAGGGCCGTTATCACGGATTGGCTGACCATTGCTTTGTTTGGATTTTAGCCAGATTATCATGGGCTTGGCGATTAAAAAGCAAATAATGATAGAGGTTCCTATCGCTCCGCCTGTACGAAATGTTACAGAACGAAAAAGATCAAAGAAAATTGTCGCATCAGCGAAAAAATTATAGAGCATAGCTAGCCATTTTTTGTTTTTGTAAATGATGCTCGACCACGCGTAGCGCTTCGACCATCTTTATTTTTAAACTGCCCCTGTCTTGCATAAAAATCAGAAGATCTCCAGGGCAAATAACGTCGGGTACTATTTTCTCTACCTCGCCCTTTTTGTAAAGAGCTGAAAGCAAAGTTTTTATATTACGCAATTCCGGTTTGCGCAATGAAGTATAAACAAATTCGATCTCTCCCATGCGAAAAGGGATGGCAACATCCCCTCCTTTATTGCAAATATGATACGTTGTCGGATAATCCACATGCTCAAGCATAGCCACACGCCGACCCTTACCTGTATCGATTATACTACCAACTCGGAAAATCACCCCGGTCTCCCTCTTTTTTGGCTTTACGCGCACTGTTACCGAATTGGTTTTTAAGTGCGACCAGAAATAGCGGTTGTTCTCGATCATTTTAGATACTCTTACCCTTAGTTTTTAGTGTTATTTTGTTACTCAGTGCAGTAGACAGCTCGATTACATCATCAAAAGTGTGAACCTTCTCACCAATAATCTGACCTTGTTCGTGACCTTTCCCGGCCAAAAGCAAAATGTCGCCTTTGCTCATTAGATCTACAGCTTGCTCAATGGCAGTGCGGCGGTCTTCGATATTGCGGATGTCTTTTTGTTCTATTATCTCTGTGGGAATACCTGCCTTTATCTGCTCACGGATTAGGGAAGGCTCTTCACTGCGCGGATTGTCATCGGTAATAATGGCGATATCTGCCAGACGTGCAGCGATTTCTCCCATCTTCGGACGCTTGGTTGTATCGCGGTCGCCCCCACAGCCAAAAACACAAATCAGGTGTTTGTCTGTATGTGGACGCAAAGCATTTAATACTGTTTCCAGCGCATCGGGCGTATGGGCGTAATCGACGTATGCATTGTATGTTCCTGACGGATCACTGACATGCTGCAAACGTCCGGGCACGCCTTGAAGAGTGGGAAGCTCTTCAACAAGAGCTTTTATGCGTTTCTTATTCTCGGGGGTTGAGGCAATCAGACAGCCCAGCGCACAGAGCATGTTCATTACTTGAAACGCACCTACAAAAGGTATGGTCAGTTCGAAGCATGTGCCCATAACCTCAAGCGTGACTTCTTGCTGAACGCCGACAACATTGCGGTTGGAAAGTTTGATATCCTCTCCCTGCTCACCATAAGACAATACGCGGATACCGCGGCGTTTGCATACACTCAGCAAAGACTGATAGGACGGAACATCAGCATTGAGCACTGCCGTACCGCTTATGGGCAAAATCTCTTCAAACAGCCGGGTTTTAGCCGCGAAGTAGGTATCCATATCGATGTGATAATCCAGATGATCCTGAGTAAAATTGGTGAAGGCCGCAACATTGACCAGAGCACCATCGAGGCGGTGTTGAGCCAGACCCTCGCTTGAGGCTTCTATCGCCACATGCGTTATGTTGTTATCTTTCTTTAAACGTCCTAATGATTCAAATAAAGTAATTGGCTCAGGCGTAGTCAATGCATAATTGATTGTCCCCACCATCACGCCGTTAATCCCCTCTTTTTGCCAGAGCTGCGCAGC
>JAGLKL010000145.1 GCA_023141075.1 Alphaproteobacteria bacterium | reverse complement strand
CCTGTGCCCATTGGGTAGAAAATTCATCAAGCAAAATGTATTATTCTTAAGTTAAACTACTATAAATCATAACTTAAGGCTTATAAGCCTTTTAAAAAGAGCCGTTACAAACCATGAGTGATTCGGATACAGAAGAAATATCGCAAATGAGCGATGAAGAAAAAGCCGTGATGGAACAATGGGAGTCTATGGCTGAGGATGAATCCGAGGATGATAAAGCCTCTGGCGATGAAGTAGCCGCAGGTGAAGAAGTGGGTGAAGAAGCAGAAGCAGAAGCAGAAGCAGGTGAAGAAGGGGGCGAAGAAGCTGATGACGATGGCTCTACCCGTATCCTGAATCAGGACGAAATTGATAGCTTGCTAGGCTTTGACGATGATGTCGGAGGCAGAGACACCTCCGGGGTCATGGCGCTGATTAACTCGGCAATGGTGAACTATGAACGTCTGCCGATGCTCGATATCGTATTCGATCGTCTGGTTCGCCTGATGTCAACTTCGTTGCGAAATTTGACCAGTGATAATGTGGATGTCAGTCTGGATCAGGTTTCTACAGTCCGTTTCGGCGATTATATGAATTCTATCCCACTACCGGCAATGCTTTCTGTATTTAAGGCCGAAGAGTGGGACAATAACGGTCTAATGGTCACAGACAGCGCACTGATCTATTCCATTGTTGATGTGCTTTTAGGCGGTCGTAAAGGTGAGACCTCCATCCGCGTTGAAGGCCGCCCTTATACCACGATTGAAAGCAAGCTGGTTGAGCGCATGGTGCATGTGACCTTAACAGACCTTTCATCGGCCTTCGATCCGCTATCTCCGGTGACATTCAACCTTGATCGTGTGGAAACAAACCCGCGCTTTGCGACCATTACGCAAACAGGAAATGCCTGTGTGCTGGCGCGCCTTCGTATTGATATGGGTGAGCGCGGCGGGCGCATGGAAATTCTGATCCCATACGCGACGTTGGAGCCGATACGGGCTCTCTTGCTCCAGCAATTTATGGGGGAAAAATTTGGTCGTGACTCGATCTGGGAAAGCCACTTGACTCAAGAATTGTACAAAACGGACGTTCAGCTTCATGCTATATTAGGTGAAGTGTCTGTGCGACTGGGTGAGATGCTTGCTTGGAAGCCGGGTGATCAAATTGTTTTTAATACAACAGCAAGGGATATGCTGGAACTGCGTTGTGGCGATTTTCCAATGTTCAAGGGGCTTTCGGGTCAGCGGCAAGGGAATATAGCCGTGCGAATAGAGGATTATATAGAGCCTGAAGAAAGTGATGAGTAATAATGAGTAACGACTTGGTTAGTTTGCTGCTGGATATTTTAATACTGATTTTATTAGGGACAACAATTTTCTACGTCATTCGCTTGACAAAGGGACTTAAGGATTTCAAAGAACATCGGCAGGAATTCGATAGTGTAATAGCCAATCTTCTGGCCAGCATCGACCAGGCTGACCATTCTGTACGCATACTTAAAAAGGTTAGTGCCGAAGAAGCCGCTCATTTGGAACAATCTATAATACAGGCAAAAGCTTTGTCAGATGAACTCAGGATCATAACCGAAGCCGGAGAAAGCATGGCCAAGCGGCTGGAAAAACTTGCCGAAACAAACCGCAAAATTGTCCAGCCCGGTCAAGGCGCTCTGTTTTCTAAAAAAAAACGAAATGAATCCTATAATAATGAGGAGTCCGCAGATAAAATCAGTTCACCGGTTCATCGTGACAAGAGCGAAAAAAAGAAAACCGGTAGCTATGATGCGATTCTCAAACGCGTCAAAAAAGAGGAGGGCGAAAACCGGAACGATTTGCCTTCTTTTATGGTCAGGAATAACGATTATGAAGACATGGATGACCTGGAAGGTCGCCTTGATTCTACGGCCAGCAATGATGGCGATGAATCGGAAAAGCAAGATGAAGATGTGATTATACCAAGGAAACTACAAAGTCAGGCGGAAAAAGATCTGTTTGATGCGTTGCGTTTCACGCGCAAGAAAATATCTGGAAATGAATAAAAAAAGATAAGAATTGATAAAAACTGTGGGTTTAGACTCTAGGACACTGACAATATGATTAGTTATTCAAAAATTCTACCTTTATTGATTATTGTCGCAATACTCTCATTTTCTGTGCGTTTGACCGAAGTGATAACCGGGTTTTCCGATCTTTCTGCCAGTGCCTATGCGAAAGAAGCCTCGCAAGAAGAAAAACATGCGGATGAGTCTGAAAAAAAGGCCGGGCAGGAAGACAATGGCAATAAAAACGCAGAAGCTAAAGACGATCATGAGGGGGAAGATAAAAAACCCGAAGAAAAAGAAGGTGATGTTGAGCATGTTGAAGGCAAAGAGGCCGAAGCTCCTGAATGGCGTGATGCCAGCGATTCTAATCTGGATGTAGCTAGTATCAAACTTGAGATGTTCGAGGATTTGTCCGAACGCCGCAATCATCTGGAGAAGGCGGAAAAAGAGCTGCAAGTACGCGAAGCTTTGCTAGAAGTTGCGGAAAAGGAACTGAACCGGAAAGTCGAGGAACTAAAATCTTTACGCATGGAAATAAAAGGTCTTCTGGAAAAGCAGGGCGGACAGGAAACCGAGCGCATAGATTCTCTTGTGAAAATATACGAGGGTATGAAACCAAAGGACGCGGCACGTATATTTGACACTCTGGATTTGGACGTGTTGGTGCGCGTTATTTCTAAAATGTCCGAACGTAAAGTTGCGCCGGTTCTGGCGGCTATGAATGCGGAGCGTGCACGGACAGTAACGATTATGCTTGCTGAAGAAAAAACCCTGCCGATCATAGAATAATAGTGCCAACTGATAAAAATTCAGGACACAGAGCCAAAAATAGTGAATATGTATGTGTGCGATGCAGAAAACTATACCCGGTTTCTTTTCGCCTGAAGAGACATGTTCGCAGATTTAGGCTTTCTGTCTGATGAGCAATACGTTAGAATTCCACTATGTGCTTACGAATCATTAACTATCTATAAGCATAATGGCTTTTTTATACCAAATCGTATTCATTTGATGAATATGACTTGGGCAGGTGGCGGCTGCGACCCGTGCATCAGCACGTAGCACGCGTGGTGTTTGAACGTCGATTATCATTCAAAGAAGGATAATCGGTATTATTTAAGGTCTGGAACTATGCATTTTGCAAGATTTGCATTATGTGTTTTTTTGGGGATTATAGACAATACGATAGACGGTTTTTCTGTCTATATTGTTAATTTTTTACTGAGTTTCTTAATTATCGGTATGATTTAGACCCTAGTCGCTTCACAACTAATTTTTTAAGGAGAGAATAACAGTGGCTGTAGATATGGATATGAACATTTTAATCGTTGACGATTATACAACAATGCTCAGAATTATTAAAAACCTTCTCAAGCAACTGGGGTTTGATAATGTTGATGAAGCAACGGATGGAACGATGGCGCTGGATAGAATAAAGCTCAAGACCTATGGTCTGGTAATCTCTGACTGGAATATGGAGCCCATGACGGGCTATGAATTTTTAAAACAAGTTCGTGCATCTGACAAAGCATATAAAACAGTCCCCTTTATTATGGTGACGGCGGAAAGTAAAACCGACAACGTTATTGCAGCAAAACAAGCCGGTGTTAACAACTACATCGTCAAGCCGTTTAACGCGGAAACACTTAAATCAAAAATTGCTGCTGTTTTGGGAGATTTCTGATTTTATGAGGAGTTTTTAAGAGCTATAGTAGTTTAACTTAAGAATAGTACAGAATTGCGTTAATGATTTTTTTTGAGAATCAAGTATAATTTCCTAG
>JAGLKL010000144.1 GCA_023141075.1 Alphaproteobacteria bacterium | reverse complement strand
GCACATTTGAGCAATGGTATAAGGGCGAGAATCGCGGTTATTACGAGTTTCATGCGCTGGAAATATATGAGGGCAATTTTGAGCGCATGAGTGGGGATATCGACGGTGCATCAAAAACCAATGACGCAATAAGGGCGCATCTTCGAGGTGCACGGATTCCAACATTGTTGAAGAAAATACCGCAAGAGGTTGTTCCTAAATACTTTGAGCTGATTGACTTGGAAAAGCCCACATTTAATGAACCGCATAATGACATGGTTCTGGGTCGGTGCAATGATTCAAAAACCCGCTTTGGGGTAATAGAAAACGATGCTTTGCACGAAATAAAATGTGCTTCTCCGCCTTATTTGTGGAAGAGGTTGCGGAAGGCAGAAGTTGAGGCCTCCGAGGTTCCTCCGCAAACGAGTATGGGTGAGTTTCAGTATAAAAATTAACGCCGGATCATTTTCTATAACTTAGTGTGTTTGGTTTCCAATTCGTAATCAAGCTCTGTTCTCATGTGCCGATATTCTTTCTTTCGTGGATATGTGAATAAATATAGTTGTCAAGATTATGGCTGCCTAGTAACGTAGATATCGGAGTTGTCTTTATAACAAACTGATTTCATGTGTTTTATAAAGTGTTTAGATGTTTTAAGTACTGGGAGAATTGAGAGTTATGGGACAAAATAATAATAGTCGTTATGTGTTCTTTCTTGTGCTGGGACTGGTTTTTATAGCCGGGATGCCTGTGGCACAGGCGGGGTGGCTGGATTTCCTTAATCCCAGAGCCAAGCCAAAAACTCCTAGTCCTACTATAACTCTTGTCGCGCCTTTTGCTGATCAAGATGCGGTTAAGGATGAACTGGATCCGACTGGAAATGCAGGGTTGGCTACGCCTTTGGATCAACGCCATCGTCCTAATATGGAAGTATCGAAATGGGTGCAGAAGATTGTCCCTTTATTGCTGACCTATCAATCTGGGAGTTATGAGCTGGAATATGCTGATAAAGTCAAGAATTTCAGTAAGGTGGGGGCAGAAGAATATGTCGCATTTCTTCATGGTAAAAACATTGTAAAAACGCTTAAAACCGGGCGCTATAATGTTTCGGGTATTGTGCAGAACTATCCGGTTATTGTTAATGAAGGGCCGGTTGACGGGCGTTATCGCTGGCTTTTTCAGGTTGATGTTCTGGTGACTTATCTTGATAACAGCATGACAAGATATTCCAACAGCAAAGAAGATGACATTATTACGCAGGAATTCGTTTTGACGACGCAATTTGGACGCGTCAGGGGCGTTGATAATGAACATGGGCTGCTGATTGAAACCTGGAACATAAAAGAAGCTGAATAATCGGCTGTTTATTGTTTTCGTTAATGTTAGGTTCGGAATGGTGGCAAAAAAAGGGTTTTGACGCTAGGAAATTATACTTGATTCTCAACCTGTGCCCATTGGGTAAAAAATTCATTGGCGCAATTCTGTACTATTCTTAAGTGAAACTACTATAACGGTGGCCTTAGTTCGCGAATCTAAATACAATCCGCAAATGTTAGGGTTTAGACCCTGTAAGTATGCTTGGGCGGATGCTTGAGTATGAAGACATAACACGTGACTACAACTACCTAAACAATCAGGAGCATAATAAGCATGACAGAGAATGTTGCACCCTTTCCGGTTTCAGACGATCAAGACACACAAGACGAGCAGCCCAAAGATACCGGGGGCATCGGCGGTCAGCGGTTGATGAGTTTTATTGAACGCATTGAGCGACTCGAAGAGGAAAAGACTGCCTTGATGGAAGATCTCAAGGAAGTATATGCGGAAGCTAAGGGCGTAGGCTTTGACGTTAAAACAATGCGTAAAGTAGTGGCTTTGCGTAAAATGGATACTGAAAAACGCCGCGAAACTGAGGAGCTTCTCGATCTTTATAAATCCGCGATTGGCATGATGTAGAGTGGTCTACAGTGAGTATCGTGGCTAGTGACGGTATTATAGTATTGTCACCCACGAACCGCCAACGGCGGTGAAGCAATCTGGTGTCTTTACTTGCAGTACTAGATCGCCACGCTTCGCTCGCGATGACGAACGTGGGTAGTCGCGATGACGTGGCGGGTGTTCACGGGTGGCGTTATGATTATGTTTTCGGCTAATTGCCGACAGCTGCCTTCGAACGTTCTTTTCCCTGAGCTTCCTTTTCGGCAGGAAGGTTTTCCAGATCTTTGTTTGCGCTTTTCCCGGTTGTTGCTTCCACAAGCTTTTTCCACTTGTCGGATTTGGAGCCGGACATTTCTTCCCAGCGTGAGATCAGCACATCAACAACACCGGGATCATTCAAAGTCGATATATCGCCGAGGTTTTCATATTCATTCGCGGCAATCTTGCGCAAGATGCGACGCATGATTTTACCGGATCGTGTTTTAGGAAGATCAGGCGCGATGAGAATGATATCGGGTGTGGCAATCGGACCGATTTGCTTGCGAACAAGTTTGACAATCTCTTCTCTGATTGTTTCTTCGTTGGGCGTTTCAACTTGCTTCAATGTTACATAAGCAAAGATGCCCTGACCTTTGATGTCGTGCGGATATCCGACAACAGCGCTTTCGGCCACTTCAATATGCTCGTCAATGGCGCTTTCGACTTCGGCTGTGCCCATGCGGTGGCCGGAAACATTTATTACGTCATCGACGCGTCCTGTAATACGGTAATCTCCGTCTTGGTCGCGGCGTGCGCCATCGCCACTAAAGTAATAGCCGGGGAAGTTCGAGAAGTAAGTTTGCTCAAAGCGCTCATGGTCGCGATAGATTGTACGCATTTGACCCGGCCATGAATCCTTGATGCAAAGGTTGCCTTCCGTCTTGCCTTTTAGCTCCCTGCCCTCATTATCGAGGATAATAGGTTGAACGCCGAAGAAGGGACTCTGGGCTTTACCGGGCTTGAGGTCAAAGCTTGCAAGCGGTGTAATCATGTGTCCGCCGGTTTCGGTTTGCCACCATGTGTCTATGATCGGGCAGCGCTTTTCGCCGACTACTTCGAAATACCATTCCCAAGCTTCAACGTTAATCGGTTCGCCGACTGTGCCTAGAATGCGCAAAGACTTACGGCTTGTGCTCTTAACCATTTCATCTCCTGCTGCGAGTAAGGAACGGAGGGCAGTCGGGGCGGTGTAGAAAATATTCACTTTATGCTTATCAACAACCTGCCAGAAACGCGACATATCGGGATAGCTTGGTACACCTTCGAAAATAACCTGAGTTGCTCCATTGGCCAAGGGGCCGTACGTGACATAAGAGTGTCCTGTGACCCAGCCGACATCGGCTGTGCACCAGAAAACTTCGCCCGGTTTGTAATCGAAGACAAGTTCATAGGTCAGGCTGGCGTAAACCATGTAGCCGCCTGTTGTATGAACAACACCTTTGGGCTGACCGGTTGAGCCTGAAGTGTAGAGGAAGAAGAGCGGGTCTTCCGCGTTCATTACTTCGCATTCGCACTCAGCGGATTGCGTGGCAACAAAATCATGGAACCATTCATCGCGGCCTTGTGTCCAGTTGATATCTCCACCTGTACGTTTCAAGACAAGTACGCTATCAACGCTTGGGCAGTCTTCCAGTGCTTCGTCAACGCAAGATTTAAGCCTAACCGGTTTATTTCCTCGATAGACTTCATCAGCGGTGACAACAACTTTTGCTTCACTGTCCTGAATACGTCCGCTCAAAGCTTCAGCGGAGAAACCTGCAAAAACAACAGAGTGAACAGCACCGATACGGGCACAGGCCAGCATGGTGTAGACAGCTTCGGGAACCATTGGCATATACATGACAAC
>JAGLKL010000143.1 GCA_023141075.1 Alphaproteobacteria bacterium | reverse complement strand
CATGGCGGCTATACGACGGACTATCAGCCTTCTTCATCTTCTACGCGCCTGAAAAAGCCTACGCGTTTGTTTAACGATCCAAATGAATAGACTTCCGACAGGCCGGTTGTAAAACTTTCTAATGATCCTAGGGTCAGGATCTATTAATTGTATACAATTCTGTTTAAATTTACAGGTTAAGGATCGATTTTTTGGCTCGTAGGACATGCCGAAGCATATTCAAGAGACAAAAAAGATGATAGTTTGCCTGTAAATTTAAACCCGTCAGGGCGCGGCAAATTTTTGTATCTGTTCGTGCAAACCGCTTGACAATAGAACCACTATGACCTGCGCGTTTTTCACGGAACATCTTTTCAAAAATTATGCGTGCGCAGAATGAATATAATTAATAGGTCCTGACCCTAAATGACATGGTTGTGTCATCCTCACGCAAGTGGGAGAGGGGTCAAAAAACATGCTTTATGCGTTAAGTGGAATTTCTTCATATGAATCGGAAAGAAATACAATTCCCTTACGCGTTGATTCCTATGATTATCGTGCGATATTCCTGTTTTTTGCTTGTCTGGTTTATGCGATTCTCGGGTCTCCTACTCCTGACCGTTTTGGCTCCGTCGAGATCGTTTTGGCTGTATTATTGGCGCTTAGTATCGGCGCAGGGAATATACGCGATCTTTTTGTTAAGTCGGCTGGGCATCGTTTCTGGAAAAGTGCGGGGCAAGTTTTTCTTCTTTACGGCCTGAGTGTTCCGCTGCTAACCGGGGCAATAGCCGGACATGGTTTGGGTGCGATATTGCGTGATATTGCACCGTTTTTATGTTTGTTTCTACCCTTATTCAGCTTGCCGGTTATTCGTGCGCGTCCACGATATTTTCGTATCACGCTGTTAGGGCTGATCCTTATTGGTTTGTTTTTTAGTCTGCGCTCGCTGGTTATGCGTTTTGATATATCTTGCAGCCTTGATCTATGGTGTGCCAATGACGAGTTATTATATCTGGAAAATATGCCTACCGTTTTGTTTTCGTGTTTGTTTTTAATCGGTTCTGCCATCACATATGCCGTACGTAAGATTAGTGTAGGCCATGTGCTTGTCTTTAGCGCTTTGGTAGCGCTGGCTTTTATTCCTCTGGTAGCGATGATCTTCACCTTGCAACGGGCGAGTATCGGTGCTTTGGTGCTTTATGTAGCCTGTATATATGCTTATTTCTTTTATAAAGCGCCTTTTAAGGTTTTTGGTGCGCTGTTTCTGGGGATTCTGGCGCTTTACGTGGTTGATATTTCTTTTAATTGGGTTTTTGCCTCATTATGGGAGAAAACACGCAATGTGGGGCTTAATATGCGTATGCAGGAAATGGCTGCGGTATGGGAGATTGTCAGGAAAGATCCTGTCACTTTAATTTTTGGAACAGGATGGGGCGGGCATTTTAATTCTCCGGCTGTTGGGGGTCTTAGTGTGAATTTTACACATAATTTTTTCTCCAGTATGCTTCTTAAATGCGGGTTAATCGGAGTTGCATTGTGCACGGCTTATATTGCGGGGCTTTTGGAGCGCTTGATTCGTGTGATCAAGAAAAATCCGGTTTTTGGTTTGGCGCTCGCTGCACCGATTTTAATTGATTTGACACTTTATGCGAGCTTTAAATCGCTGGATTTTGGTTTGGTGCTTTTGATGATTCCTGCGTCTCTGGTATACTTCAGGCAGTTCGAATCAACATAATCATTTTACTTTGCTTTTGTAACAACATTACTTAAAAAGATAAGAATGCGCAGACCTACTATATTGTTCATGAATAGAGTTTATCCGCCAATGCGCGGAGCAACCGGGCGTTTGTTGCGCGATCTGGCTAGAGCGTTTGCGCGTCAGGGATGGCACGTGACGGTAGTGACGTGCGGGGCAGAAGCGGATGATTTATATGAGAAGAGCATTCGTGTGATCCGCGTGAAGGGGCCGGCAAAGCCGAAAGGAACGTTTGGCTATGTGCGGATGTGGTTTAAGCTGTTTTTTGCCGCTTTAAGGCAGGAACGCAGGCATGTGGTCGTAAGTATGAGTGACCCGCCGCTGCTTGTAGTTGCAGGGTCTTTGGTGGCTAAAATTAAAGGCTCTTATCATATTAACTGGTGTCAGGATTTATATCCTGAAGTTTTGCCGACGCTGGGTAAGAATTTTTCGAGCTTCTGGATGAGCATTTTTATGTTTTTGCGCCGCCGAGCTATGAATAGCAGTGACAGGGTTATTGTCATTGGCCGTTGTATGGCTAGATACCTTACCCATAAAGGAGGAGGGGATGCGCAAAAGGTTACGGTTATTCCCAACTGGCCTGATCTGGAACTTGTCGATCCTGAAGCTGCGGAAGCTGTTAGTAGTGTGGTTTGTGATCTTCCCGATGATGCACACCCGCCCCGCCCTTTTGATAAACAGCTTAAAACCAAGCCGCGCTTTCGGATTCTGTATGCCGGGACGATTGGTCTTGCTCACCCGGTAGATTCCATTTTGGAGGTTGCCCGGATTCTGGAAAAAGAAGGCAGTGACGTTGAGTTTGTCTTTGTAGGTGACGGACCGGGTTTTGACGAATTGGCGCGGCTTCGCTCAGAGCGTGGACTTGATAATATCCGCTTTATTCCTTTTCAGCCGATTACTCAGCTCCGGGATGTTATGGAGAGCGGAGATGTTCATTTGATTTCTATGAAAGAGGAAGCGGCAGGATTTATTGTTCCCAGTAAGCTGTATGCGGCACTGGCAGTGGCGCGACCGTGTATCTTTATCGGCCCGGAGCAATGTGAGTGTGCCAAGGTTATACGTGATTATGGCGCAGGTGTTGTCGTTCCACAGGGAGATAGCAAGACGCTACTTAAGGCTGTCAAGACGTTTCGGGAGAGCGGGGAGGCTTGGTTTGGTGCGCATAACGGCGCTTTGCAGGCACGGGAGGTCTATACGCCGAATAATTCGATTGATGCAATGATTGAACGGGCATGGGATCTGGTGCGTGAAGATTTGGAGAGAAGTTAGGTAGTGTAGTCACGTGTTATGTTCGTTTGGAGGGGTTGTGTGTTGTTAAGTAAAATATTGGGGGTTTTGCACGCGAGCGTATTGCATTATTATGTCCTTTGTAACTATGGGGACAAAGGCCGATGATGATGATACCTCCCGATTCCAAAACCGCTCAAAGCTCTGAGAAAACAAAGGATATCGACGTTCGTCCTTCGTGTTCCCACTATACAGTTATTGCTGAAAAAACGCTCTTTGACGTGCTGGGAGATGTGTGGCGAGCCAAATACATGATGGTTTGTTTTGCTCTCATTGCTGCTTTATTGGCGTTTTTATTTATCGGGATAAGCCAGCGTTATACCCTCGCGCAGATGATTATAGCTCCGGCTAATCCGATTGGCGTGACGGTTTCCATGGGGCAGGGGATTGAAGGAACGATAAGTGCTGGTGATGTTTTGGGGCAAGGTGCGGACGCGTTTACAGTGTTTGGTGCGATCTATAACGGCACTACTGTCGCGTCATTTTTAGCTCAGGATAAAGAGTTTCTAGAGGCTTTGCATGAGGATCACAGGTTTGTTTTTTCAAAAGCCAAGACAAATTGGGATGCGCAGAGTTTGTCGGAGTATTTGACGAAACGCGTACACTTGGAACCGGTGAGCGGATCGTCCTCACTTCGTCGTTTGAGTTACATGCATCCAGATGGAAAATTTGCTGCCGAGCTTCTTAAGCGTATTCACCGAATTACAGATGAAATGATTCGTGCGCGTATTCTGATGGAGACGAATCAGAGAATCGCGTATCTCGATAATGCGCTGGCAAAAACTAATAACCCGGATCATAAACGATCTTTGACAG
>JAGLKL010000142.1 GCA_023141075.1 Alphaproteobacteria bacterium | reverse complement strand
CCCTAAATATGGGGGTATTACCATGTCATCATATTTGGATTTAATTAACAGTTATAATTTAGGGAAGACAGATGCAGCGATTGGCACCACAAAGGTTCCGAATATCGAGGACTATGGTCAAGACTCCCAAGGAAATACGTATATCACATATACTTTTCTCAGAAATAGTGAAGATGTTGCAGATACTTATTACGCAGGAGGTGAAGTTGAAGACGAATTTGCAACCACATATGATCAAGACATAGAAGATGCAACATTTGATTTTGAATAATACAGATTACTGGGCTGCATCTTTTAATAACGTCATAAAAGTTAATTTTACCCAACCGCAGAATTTGCCTGATCCTGCAGATCATGACGATATCGGGACGATTGTTTTTGGGCAATTGCAGGGTTCGCATTCTGCATGGAATGAAGGGACAGCTGCTTTGACGCAAATCGCTTATGATTCGAACGATCCTTTGAGTGACGAAGCTTACGGAGATATCTTTTTCAATGTTGATCATGAGGCTTCGGCAGGTGGGCTGGAGCCCGGCAATAATATCTGGACGGATTTTGGCGATATGGAAGAAGGAACGTTTGCCTATAAAACAATTTATGAAGAAATCTCACATGCTTTGGGCATCGATTTTTTCAGTTCCGAACATCCGGAAGAGCTTAATCAAAAATATACTGTTACGGCTTATGCCCCCTACGGGTATGTTTCGGATGCGAATAATAGTTATTTACCTATTCTAGATAACGATCCGCTGTCTGTGATTCTTTACGGAGAGGACAATGACGGGGATGGGGAGCAGGACGTGCTTAGTGCATATGGTTTGCAGCTTTATGATATCGCAGCGTTGCAGGAGTTATACGGACGGGATTATTTAGCGCGTGCCAATGATGATGAATATAAGCTTGGTCAGGGATTAGGCCGTGATGGAAATAACGATGATGTGATTAATAGCAATGACAAGGATTCTGCTTTTGTTTATACGATTTGGGATGGAGCTGGAGAGGATACGATTGATGCCTCCGGGTTCGATATATTTTCCGCAAAAATAGATTTGCGCCAAGGTGCGTTCAGCTCTATTGGCACAGATGGTAAAAACGGCGCATTGTTTGAATGGTCTGAAGACGGAGCTGGTGGAATTGTTATTAGCAAGGATGCTGAGAATGTCGCAATTGCCTATCATACAGTAATCGAGAACGCGGTTGGAACAAGTAACAATGACATTTTGATTGGGAATGACTGGGGGAACACTCTGAATGGTGGAGAAGGTGATGATTATCTCTATGGAGATGGAGCTGTTTATGACGGGGATCACGGATTCACGGATATTGACACCAATGATACAAGTGACCCTAATCGGAGTCTTCCTATCGATGATATCGACACGCTTTATGGAGGGGCTGGAAACGATACTCTTATAGGTGGAGTGGGAAATGATTATCTATACGGAGACGATGGCACTGATACTGCGGATTACAGTGAAGATGCGGCGCAAGGAGGAACGGCCGGTGTAACGGCCACACTTGATGCCGACGGCAACGGCACCGCAATAGATGGGTTTGGAGATACGGATACGCTGTATAGTATAGAAAAGCTCACTCTCACGGAGTATGACGATACTGTAAATCTTGATGCGCCGTCTGGTCGCATAATTAATGGTGGGATTAGCGATGACACGGTTAATTACAGCTATGATGTTGTTGCGGATTATAATTCCGGCGAAGACGGAGAAGTTGTTATCTGGGACGAAAATGCTGGAGTGTCGGATACCTTGATTGATATAGAAAATGTTGCGTATACCGCAACTACAATCCTTCCCGATTATGAAGAAGACGTTGGTCTCGCAACAATGACTTTGGGCAATGCTGCCGTCGTTACAAATGATTACTCGGCCTATGAGGATGATCTGACCGCTCATTTTACATTAGGTAGTACTTACTCGAAACTTACTATGCCCAGTTATCCTAGTTGGGGTGGTGGGGTCGAGGTGTCCTATAGAGAGGATTATTACAGAGGCACTCAAATGTCTATAGATCTTAGAATGGTGCAGAACACGGAACAAGTATAGCGTTCGGTGCTACTATGCGTTACGACGCCACCGATGTCGGTAGTAGTTATATGGCGGTTTTAGAATATATGATGCTGCAGAACTTGCATGTTTTCGATAATCCACAACCAGCCATAGATATTGTTGGAACGAATAACGGAGATGTTGTCTTTATAGATTCCGGTTCTATTGGGATAAACAGCATCTATTCTCCGCCACTAGTCTCTTTCATGTCAGGTAGTGGAAACGACATAATTGGTGTTGCTGATGATGTTGGTGGTTATGTCATATTGGGTTTTCGCGGAGGTGATGATTATGTCGAATGTGTAGGAGGTCTTGGCTCTGTATATATGTGGGAAGGTCTTCGAGAAAGTGAAGTTACGATTACCGAGTCAAGCGGCGAAGTTGTCATTGATGCCGGGATATATGGGAGTTTAATACTGGATGGAATTAGTGTTGCCCCGACAATTGTATGGCAATCCGAAGGTGCTTCGGAGGTAAATGGAACCTGGGGAGAGGATTTGTTAATTGCACGTGAGGGGGAAACCTATAATGGGCTTGGCGGCAATGATTATATTATGGGTACGGGTAACAACACGATAAGCGGCGGTGCTGGTGACGATGTTATTTTGACCGGGGCAGGAAGTAATGTTGTCTACGGAAATGACGGAAACGACCTATTTATCACTACAAGCATTAGCACACAAACAGATATTTATAACGGTGGATGGTTATATGAGATGTGGACATGGGCAAAATATTGTCCATTTCAAATGGGAAGGTAGCGATGAGGGCGATGAAGTGCGCGGTGAAGGCTGGGCTGAGCTTGACGAGGACAGTACTGAAACCTTACGTGGCTCCATTGAGTTTTGGGATGGTGATGAATCAGAATTTAAGGCACGAAAGATATTAAAATGACAAAATCCGATAAGAAAACGTTGCGCTCTATGCTTTCTAAAGACTCTCTTCGTGATATGGCAGGAGATAAAATTTATGAACGCGGCGCAAATTATTACGGGCAAAATCTCGTGGATTTGCTGTTTCATGAACCCTATGAAGCCGCCGCAGAAGTCAGGGGAACACATCCTTACAGAGTTGATTTTTCTGTATCAGATGAAGGAGAGATAGAAGCGGATTGTACCTGTCCTGCTATGAATAGCTGGGGGTTTTGTAAACATTGCGTGGCAACGGGTTTACTTTTGATTGATACGCCTGCCGCGAAAAAAGGCAGTGAAAAGCCCAGAAAACAAGAGACGGATTTATTTGCGAAAGCCTATCCTAATCTTGCAAATTGGATTCACGATGGCACAATTGAGATCGGTCGGGATGGTTGCAGCACATCTATGATACGCATTATTGATGAGGGCGGCGTTGTCTTTGAAGGCGGTACAAGGCATAAATCCATTGACAAAATGCTTGAAGAGGCGGAGGAAGCGGCTAAAGAATGGCTAGGTGAAGAATAACTTTTTATATGCTATAACACATTTTATTTCTTTGATATATGTGGTATCATATAAAAATGATGGAAGATATTATTAAAAAACTACGCGCGGCACGAAAAACCAAAGGCCTCACGCAAGGCACTCTAGGTGCTAAGATGGGGTTACCGCAAAGCCATATTTCGCAGATTGAGGCTGGAAAGATTGATATACGCCTTTCCAGCTTTTGGGAAATGGCACGGCTTTTGGATCTGGAGCCGATGCTCGTTCCTCGCAGTTTAACGCCTGCTGTTCGGTCTATAATATCGGGTGACAAAGAAAAAACATCACAACCGGCTTGGCAGCCCGATAATGATACGGAGGAA
>JAGLKL010000141.1 GCA_023141075.1 Alphaproteobacteria bacterium | reverse complement strand
TCCAGCACCTTGCGATACTCTGGATTAAGCGCAGACCCAATAGCAACCTTCTTGCGTTTAGTCACGCGCATCGCCATAAGCGCAGCTTCTGCGCACGCCGTCGATCCGTCATAAAGCGAAGCATTCGCCACCTCCTGCCCTGTCAGCCGGGCGATGTAGGTCTGATACTCAAAGATCGCCTGCAACGTTCCTTGGGCAATCTCAGGCTGATACGGCGTATAAGCAGTCAGGAACTCGCTACGCTGAATGATGTAATCCACGCTAGCCGGGAAATAGTGATTATAAACCCCTCCGCCCAAGAAAAAAGGAACGCTCGAAGCATCCATATTCATCTCAGCCAGAGCCGCCATTTCGCGCCCGACCTCAATCTCCCCTTTATGCATGGGTAAATCAGTCAACCCGTCAATAAACGCATTATCAGGAATATCGCGAAATAACGCGTCAACACTTTTTGCGCCAACGGCTTCCAGCATCAGGCTACGCGCCTTCGCGGTTTGTGGTAAATATCTCATCTACTACTTAGTCCTTTTTGTATGTGTTTTTTATCCGTCATTGCGAACGACCAAAGGAAGTGCAACAATCCAGCGCCACAAGGCAAATTTTCTACCCAAGGACATAATAGATTGCTTCTTCATAGATTGCTTCTTCAGCTACGCTTCCTCGCAATGACAAACAATACTCTTAATCTATTTCCTTTAGATATTCAGCATAAGCCGCTTCATTCATTAACTCATCCAGCGCAGATATATCAGCCACTTTAACCTTCACGATCCAGCCCTTTTCATTTACCGGAGAAGAAACCAGTTCAAACGCCTCAGCCATTTCCTCGTTAACAGCAACAACGACACCATCCACAGGCAAATAGATTTCCGCCGCTGTTTTAACGCTTTCAACAACAGCAACCTCTGCGCCTTTTTCTACGCTTTTGCCGATTTCCGGCAGCTCTATGTAAACCAGATCACCCAAAGCATCCCGTGCATGCTTGGAAATGCCTATAAAGGCTATATCACCTTCAACATAGACGCATTCATGATCTTTCGTGTATTTGAATTCAGCCATAACCGATTTCTCCTGCTTAATGTTCTGTTTTTATGATTTTTTTGCCATTATCCTTTTTTAGCCATCATCCTTTTTTAGTATGTGCATCCATAAAAGGCATACGCGAAACTTTTGCTGCAATCTTGCGCTTACGTACATTGACAAAAATATCCGTACCGGGCTTGGCATATTCAGCCAGTACATATCCCTGCCCGATTGCAGCCTCTAAAGAAGGCGCATAACCGCCGCTGGTCAGCGTTCCTATCTCAAGCCCCTGCCCATCCAGTATCGGAGCCCCTTCGCGCGCGATCCCCTTACCCAGAAGATGCACACCGACACGCTTTCTGGCCACGCCATGATGCATGTGCTCCAGCACCACATCCGCACCGATAAAACCTGTATTTTCCTTGCCGATAACCCATGCCAATCCCGCTTCCACCGGAGAAGTCGTATCATCGATATCATGCCCGTACAGGCAATACCCCATCTCAAGGCGCAGCGAATCACGTGCCGCCAACCCAATCGGCTCCACTTCTTCATGTGCCATCAATTTTTCCCATAATTCAACAGCCGCCTCATTGGGCACACTGATCTCAAACCCGTCCTCACCTGTATAGCCCAGACGGGAGATAAACATCTGATAATCCTCACGCACCCATAGCCCCATATAAGGCAAATCAGATAAATTAATGTCCAATATCTCACGCACAACACGCACCGCCTCCGGCCCTTGCAATGCCAAGAGCGCCCAATCTTCAAAATGCGTAAACTCCAGATCGCCGTCTTGAGGAATGTGAGACTTGATCCACTCAATATCTTTTTCCTTACACCCGGCATTGATCACGCAGTGAAAAGTATTCATCCCGGTGCGCGTGACCATCAGATCATCGATAATACCGCCTTTTTCGTTGGTCAAGACAGTATATCTCGTACGATCAATCTCAAGATCTTCAAAAGATGAAGGCGTGATAGTCTCAAAAAAATCAATGGCACTATGGCCGTTTTTATCCACCCCGCCGACCATAATCTGACCCATATGCGAAACATCAAAAAGCCCGGCATGCGCACGAACCCATTCATGCTCTTTTTTCACACCAAGCCCGTAATAAAGCGGCATATCATAACCGGCAAAGGCACCCGTTTTTGCGCCCAAAACCTCGTGCACGCCATGCAAAATAGTCTTGCGCAGCATCTCTTCTCCTCAAGTAGAATCGCTAATATCTCAAGCAATAACAGAATTATCTCAGACCTTCAATTAAAGCGCACAAAAAATATCGCGTTCTTACACAAACACACCCAAGGTCTCCCATACCGAAATCACGATTTGATAAAAACAACGCTTATTGCAACGGAATAGAAACCACGTCCTTCCTCTCACGTAAGGCTTTTGTTTTTTCATACATATAGATCGGCCATGTCACGTCAAAAAAGAGCTGAGAATACTGGCCGTCTTCATAAACAACATCATGGACATTGAAAAAAGAATCTCTAACTCTGTAAATTTCGCTTTTTTTGACTATGACATTCTTCTGACCTAAAACATATGTCTCTTCACCATATGTCACTACTTTAAAGGCCTCTTCGGGAGATTCCCCGTTTCTCTCTACCCCTATTATGTTCTTATGCAACGCATCACGAATCTTCTTTAAACGAAGTGAATCACCGTAAATTGGATCTGCATGGCTTAGAGTCAAAGCATATTCAACAACACTTAAATTGGCCAGATGTTTTCTTAGAAGATCACGATAAGCATCAAGCGCTTCGTTAATCTCTGTCTGATCGTCCGATACATCAGCCGTATAGGCCTGCACCGTCATTTTCTCAATCGTCAACTCGCCAAAGGGATCATAATATGGCGTACGAGGATATAAACTCCGCATAATTGTTATTGCTCTTTCAGCATCGATCTCCCCGCTCATAACACCATTGACACGTGCCCCATAATGTTCGGTATATTTCTCCTGGATCAACATCCAGCGATTTATCTCATCGGCAGAAAAAGTAAGGCCGCTTTCAGATTCCTTTTCTTTTTTGGCCTCCCTTTTTTGCATATGAAAACCATATCCCGGATCTGTCAACCCGGGAGCCCGCTGGGCAAAGATCTGCGATGAACCAACCACCAACGCCCCAATACCCAGAGTTGAAACACACATAACTTTAAGAAACAACTTTATAGGCATACTCATATTTCCCTCATATTTTACCATCAAGGCCACTATAACACCCTAAGCATTATCATCAAAGGAAAAGCCCCGCCAAAATCAGCCGCGAGGCTCTTGTTTCAGCTCATCAAAAGACTTACCTAATTCTTTACAAAACAAGTTCCGAGTTGTCGTTATCTTTTTGACTCGTTGGGTCTTGATCCAAGGCTCCTTGTTTACCTATTTCCTGAACTATATCACGTAAACATCTTAGTTCATTAGGTGATAAAGAATCATAGTCCTCACCAAACACCCTGCAAAACCTATCTATGTAAGATTTTTCCTCTTGCATCGGTATGCCTTGTTTCAAGGCACCCTCTTCACCTGCTTCTCGAACTGTACTATGTAAATCTTCTCGTCCATTGGGTGGTAAAGAATCATAATCCCAACCAAAAAACCCACTAATCCTCCTTACGTAAGATTCTTCAGCCTCTGCACCTATAACATTTCCCATTATTATTCCTTTCTTTAATCCTTTTCCGCCATACTTGGGGTATCCATAACACACCATATATATGTTTGCAAATATCCACAAAAAACCCCGCTAGGACAACTCCTACGGGGCTTTGAAATTTTATATAACAACGAAGCTAACAGCAACGACGGGAGCTTCTAGGACTATTCCACGATCTTTGTCACGAC
>JAGLKL010000140.1 GCA_023141075.1 Alphaproteobacteria bacterium | reverse complement strand
GAAAAAGTTGCGACTGACGTTAATTTGTAAATCCCTACTATTCGTCAGGCTTACAAGGCTTATTATCAAGGAAGCTGTTCGCACAAGCACGATCATAAGCAAATTCATCATCATCTTCATCATCCTCATCCTCATCATTTCCACCAGCGGATGGCTCCAAACTTGCTAATTGTGTCCCAGAAACTTCCTCACCACCGGCAGCTGGAGTAATACCAGCCAATGCACTTGGCATTGTTGCGCCTATACCGGCTGAAGATATACCAACATTAGTTTCAAGCTCTAATATCTCAATCTCTTCAAAGGATTCATCCAGAACAATCGCCTGATTAGCTACAGAGATAATCGGACGTCCCAATGGATCAATTTCAGGCAATAATGAAACCGCAACAACTGGGTCCGGCACCACCACAGGAGCACCTGTAATTGCTAGAATATTCGGGTTGTAAGCCAATTTATAATTACGGCTTAAAAGACCAAGTCTACCTCGTAAAATATCATAATCACCAACATTTTCACCAGGATTACGATTTAGATCACCATATAGAACAGAACCTTCAGTATCAGACAACTTAAGACCTCTAACTTGGTAAGTAAGAGCTGGATCTACTGTGCCCTTAACTTTGGTCTTAAAATCAGCTAAAACTGTCAATGTTGCTGGCGTAATACTCAATGTTCCATTCTCAAATCCTAAAACATAATTGCCAGTTGCCAAGCCTAATGTTCCCTGTTCAATATCATAACCACCAACATTTTCTCCCGGATCACGTACCAACGCACCAGAAAGAACACTACCTGCCGTGTCAACACCTTGCAGACCGAATGTTGCAAACGTCAGAGTTGGATCAGCATCACCATAAGTCTTGCTTTGATCATTAGCAGCGACCAATAATTCTGCAGGACTAACCATCAACTGTCCATCAGTATAGGAAATTGCATAATTACCAGATGTCAGCCCACCGACACTAATCACATAATTACCAACATTAGTTGCACCCTGTGATGTACCGCTATAACCAAGCGTACCATCGAGAACCGTTGAAGTCTCACTATTTACAAAACCAGAATAAGTTACACCATTACCACCACTATATGCTACCGCATCATAAACCTTACCATCATTATTAGCTGTAACATTTAAAGCTGCAGGATTAACCGTCATCTGACCATTCGCATAACTCACTGAATAGTTACTAAGATCAGCAGTACCACCTGTAGCGTTAGTGATTGTAATTGCATATGGACTACTTGCTACATCAGCCGTATTCACAGCGCCAGTCGAGCCAAGCACAACAGAAGTAAGTGTTTCACCACCGACAAGACCGGATGTACCGAACTCATTTCCTGTAAAGACAAATGTATCGCCATAAGTTTTAGTTTGATTATCTGCAGTAATTGTTAGGGCTGTCGGTGTGATAATCAAAGAACCATCATTATATGTGATCGTATAATTACCAGAGGTTAAACCATTAGCAGATATACCATAAGTACCAACATTAGTTGCACCCTGTGATGTACCGCTATAACCAAGCGTACCACCGAGAACCGTTGAAGTCTCACCATTTACAAATCCGCTATAAGTTACGCCGTTCCCGCCGCCATATGCTACCGCATCATAAACCTTACCATCATTATTAGCTGTAACATTTAAAGCTGCACGATTAACCGTCAATGCACCATCCAAATAGCTAACATTGTAGTTAGAAAGCCCACTACCTATTGCATTTGAAACTGTAATAACATAGTCACCAACATTCGCCGTAGCATCTGAGCCATCACTGCTTAGAACAACAAGATCAATAGTATCATTTGTCGACACACCATTAATCTCGTTAACAAGACCGAATGTACCAAACTCTGTGCCAAGGAAAGTATATTCCGTGCCGTATGTCTTGTTGAAACTATCCGCCGTGATCGTGAGATCAGCAGGGGTGATACCAAAAGCACCATTAACGAATACAACGGAGTAGCTGCCCGGATCACTCAAGGCATATTCAGATTGCATAATGTCGTAGATTCCAACATTTTCATCGCCAGTACGATAAAGATCAACAGACAAAGTATCTCCACTATCCAGAGTACCATCCGTAATTGCCCAATATGTATCGTCATTATCAAGGAAACCCTCACTCAGGTATGAAGGATCAAGCACACCGTAGATTTTGTCCCAATCCCAAATCGTAACAACAAGGTCTGTTACAAAAATAGGGTCTTCAACAACACAAGACGAACCACCGGCAGAGAAACAATTCTGCGGTTGATCAACATTGTTCAAATTATCCGATGTGATCGTAATAGTACCACCATTTTCGGTAGTTTCGACTGTTGTTTCATAATCCCCCTTGTCCATTAGCGTGCCTGTATAGAGCGTATTATCCCCATTCATTACGATAAACCCTGGATAAATTCCACCAGTGGTATTAATATCTGTTGACGTAATACTCACACTAGTTTTGCCTACAAGGTTAACATAACCACCCCATGTACCGAGACTGGAACTGTTAATTGTTAGAGTACCGAGGCTCGCTGTCAATCCAATGTCGCCGCCTCTGGTAAACAAAGTAGAGCTGTTATTGATCGTAAGATCATTACCCGCTGTCAGGAAAATATCCCCATCGTTAGTTCGGAGCGTACCACCAGCATTAACAGTAAGATTTCTACCCGCGAGCGCCTGAACACCAACACCAGATTCAATAATATTCAATTCTCCACTAAAGGTAATATCATTGGAAGCAGCCAAGACAATTCCTGTATCAGCAGAATTAAGGGTTGCAACACTAATATTCGCAGTACCCGTCGTTGAGGCATCACCATGAATAGAAGGATCATAATCATCACCCGTATCGCCAACGATGATGTTATCAGGATCAAGAAGCCAATAACCTGCATCACCATTTTCTGCAAGTGTATTCACATAGGTACCGTTCACATCTAAATCACCTTTAGATGAAGTCTCTACCAGACCACCGTTACCGCTTTCATCTCCACCGCGAGCATAATATTCTCCACGGGAAATTGTTTCCTCTTCGGACCAAACAATGATATCTCCACCATCGCCATTATTATCTGCATCAGAATAGAGTTTCGCGGTTTCAGTTATTTCAACTGTATCTGCTTTAGCTAATTCGCCTTGCCCTTGATAATCACCACCAATATTGATTGTGCCACCATCAGCATTGTCTTGACCCGATACATCAAGTGTACCGCTAACGATAATATCAGCGCCCGCACCGGTCAGCACGATCTTACCATCAATATTTTGCAGTGAAGCAGCCTGAATATAGCCATCACTATTAATAACAGATTCAACAACATTAGTTGCCGCGGCAGCAGTCATAAGAACTTGCCCACCATCAGCAATAATAAAACCACTATTGCTAGATTCAATTATACGAGAGGAACCTTCCGCAGGCGCATCGACGGCAAAAGAAATTAAACCATCACCATAAAAATCAACAGCAAATGTGTCTGCTGCGGCCAGTTGAATCTTGGCAAGGTTACCCTGAACAACGCCACTATTGCGCACAGTCGGAGCTACAAGAGCAGCCAACCCTGCTTCACCAACAGTAATATTCCCACTATTCTCAACAACAGCATCTATGTTTCCAGCACTGTTAAAATTAATAACTCCTGTGCCATTTACAAAAGCATCATCATCAACATTGGCAGATGTAGCAATAAAACCGGCAGTATCAATGTTACCGTCAGCACCAATCAAAACACCATTAGGATTAATTACGACTACACGTCCATTAGCAATCAGATTGCCGTTAAGGGTGCTAAGCTGAGCACTATTAACAACACGATTCAAAGCAATAGAATTTATATCAGGTTGTAAAAATCTGGTTGTTTCACCAGCATCAATATCAAAAGATGCCCATTCAATAAGAGTACGATCAGAGGATTGATGAATTTGAAGTTC